>CAKSSY010000034.1 GCA_934489945.1 uncultured Eubacteriales bacterium | reverse complement strand
CGTGTACGCGGAAACGGAGCGGAGGGAAGCCCTTTTCCCGAAAAGGGTTCCCTCCGCTTTCGTTCCCCCCGTTCTCTCTCGCAAACTCCTCAGCCGCTTTTTCTTTGGAGCCATAGGCGCAAAGAAAAAGCTAAGCAAAAAGAAACGCCGATGAGAGATTTCGCGCTCTGCGGAGCGCGACAAGGACTCCGCGTCCTTGACCGCGCCGCCTTTGAAAAGGCGGGCGAAACTTTTGTGGCGGTCTCGCCGTTTTGTCTTGCGTTACGGCGGCGCGTCTTTTTCCTTTGTTCCAAAAGTTTTTGAGGGTGTCAGGAACTTTTTTCAAAAAGTTCCTGACCGTTCCCCAACGTTCTTTTTCAAAAAGTTCCCGACCGTTCCAGGCGTTTCCCGGGACAATTTACAGGATTTCCACAAGTCCGCAACGGGGAACGCGGATTTCATGAAGTCCCGCAACAAAATCCATCTCTCCGGATTCCTCCATCGTTCCGTCACAGGAAAGAACACGATACTGTCGTTTTCCAAACGCCTTTTCGGCACGCAAAACCAGAAAATCCTCGTCCGAGGCATTTACAAAGACCAATCGACGGAATACGTCCGGCAGAGTCAGTATTGCCTTGGCGTGCGCCACAGCAATGATCTCGCCGTCCTTTTCGGCGCGTTCCTGCGTATAAAATGCCCCCGGATCGTCTGCCGTAAAATCGCCGTCAAGCAGTATCGGGCGGTTTTCGTTCCAGAATTTCAGCCAGAACACAAGCACCCTGCGCTGCTCCTCAGAGATTTCGTTCAGCATTACCGAAATCTGCGGCACACTGTAAAGGCAGCAGATCAACTGATGTGCCACCCCTTCTTTTGAGTCGTTCTTATGCCACATCAGCATATCCGAATGAACCGGCGTAGCTCCGAGGGTGTACCGCATGTCCACAATGGCGGTGTGATTGCGGTAGGAGTCGTTCGGACAGTCTGCCACACGCATCATATTGCCATACTTGCGGATGGCGGGACCGACATAGTTCTGCCGGAATTCGATCAACACCTCGGGATTGGCGGCAGTCAGTGCCGCATAAGTCTCGGACAAAAGACGGTCAATTCCGTCTTCCAGGGACTGCACGTCGCGCCTCTCGTCGTAGGCGGGGGGGTCGGGGAACAGTTTGAAAGAGTCAACAAAGTCGAGCTTCACGCCGTCGAGCTTCCAGTCGCGCACCGCCGTCTCGTAAAGTCCGACAAGGTATTGCCGCACCTCGGGATAGCGCGGATCCAATGTTGCAAAGCCGTATGTAGGACCAAATTTTTCGGTGTGCCCGAGCAACATGGTCTTGAAACGCTCGTATGCCTTTGTCGCCTGTCCCACATATGGCATGGAGTACCAGAACATCACCTTCATGCCGGTTTCGTGAATCCGCTTCACGAAATCGTGAATGTCGGGAATTTTTGTCGGACAGATTTTCCAGTCACCGCAACGCGAATAGCCACGTCCGTTGTCATCGGTCTGCCAGCCGTCGTCAACGATGACGGTCTCCATTCCCATTTCCTTTGCCAGACGGCACTGTTCCACGATGGCATCAACGTCAATATGTTGATGGAAGGAATACCAGCAGGAGTACATAGGACGTCGCGCCGCCTCGGGAATATGTGCAACAGGATAACCGCAGTCATCGGCAAACCAATCCGCCACATCGCGGATGGCTTCGCGATAAGGGCGATCGCTCTCGTCAATCCGTATCGTCGCACGGTATGCCGAAAGCGTGTTCACGGGCTGTGTAAAAAACGAAACGTCACAGTAGATATTGGCATCCTCCTCTTTCACGCCGGTGGCAATGGAAGTGGGAGTGGCGCAGTCGGAAAGTGCAACACAGAAACGGTTCCTGCCGTGCGAAGAAACAAGCTGATGCACCGGAACGCCGACAGCAAGACGGGATTCGGACACCTGTCGTCTCCACGCGGGAGCGAGGTTGCGATACTGATGGAAATTGCCACCCCAGGTGGAGAACATATCCACACAGGGAACCGCAATCTGCACCGTAAGGACAGACGGAGCGCAGGGAGGCGTAAAGGTTACGTCCAGATCGAGAAGAACCGTGCCGTCCTCACCGTGACGTTCGGTGAGAGTTGCCTCGGCACCCTCCGGCAGTTTTTTGATCGTATATTCCATGAGTTTTTCCTTTCCAACGCTACATTCTGTCGCGAATGGCTTTCAAAAACGCCTTGCTGTTTACCGCGGTTACGGGAGTTCCCGGTTCAACGAGGCTTACCAGGTCTTTTGTCATAACGCCGTCGTTCAACGTCGCAAGACATGCCGCCTCCAGGCGGTCGGCAAATGCCATGAGATCGGACAATCCGTCCAGTTCACCGCGTTTGCGGAGAGCTCCTGTCCATGCGAAGATGGTCGCCATGGGATTGGTAGAGGTTTCTTCTCCCTTGAGATGACGGTAGTAATGCTTGGTTACGGTACCATGCGCCGCCTCATATTCATATTTGCCGTCGGGAGAGACGAGAACCGAGGTCATCATGGCAAGCGAACCGAACGCCGTGGACACCATGTCGCTCATCACATCGCCGTCGTAGTTCTTGCACGCCCAAATAAAACCGCCCTCACTGCGTATCACGCGGGCAACGGCATCGTCGATGAGGGTATAGAAATACGTAATGCCGAGCTTCTCAAACGTTTCTTTGTATTCTTTCTCATAGATGTCCTCAAAAATCAGTTTGAAAGTCTGGTCGTACTGCTTGGAAATGGTGTCCTTGGTAGAGAACCAGAGATCCTGCTTTGTCTGAATCGCGAAACGGAAGCAGGAATGTGCGAAAGAGACAATGGAGCTGTCCTTGTTGTACATTCCCTGCAAAACACCGGGACACTCAAAATCGTAGATGGTCTGCCTCATTTCGGTGCCGTCCTTGCCGGTGAACAACAACTCTGCCTTGCCCTCCCCGGGAATGCGGAATTCGGTCGCCTTGTAAACGTCGCCGTAAGCATGGCGGGCAATGGTGATCGGCTTTTTCCAGTTCCGGACCTGCGGTTTCACCGAGTCAATGAGGATGGGCGCACGGAACACGGTACCGTCAAGAACCGCACGAATGGTACCGTTCGGACTCTTCCACATTTCAGAGAGCCCGTACTCCTCAACGCGTTGGCGGTTGGGCGTAATGGTAGCGCATTTTACGGCAACACCGTACTTTTTGTTGGCGTTTGCCGCGGCGATTGTGACCGCATCGTGCGTGCGCTCGCGCTCGGGCAGACCGAGGTCGTAATATTCGGTTTTGAGGTCAACGAAGGGAAGAATCAACTCTTCCTTAATCTCTTTCCAGAGGATGCGGGTCATTTCATCGCCGTCCATTTCCACAAGCGGCGTTTTCATCTGAATTTTCGACATATTGCTTCCTTTCTCCGCGGGTCATTCCTTGGTGTAGGCAAGCAGACCGCCGGCGCGGAGAATGGACTGCTGTCTTTTGGTGAACGAACAGGTAAGCGGGATACGGATACCGGCGGTTTTATCGGTCAGAATCAGGTTTCCGTCGGCGATTCCGTCAAACACACCTTCCAGTGTCAGGCTGTCATCCTGCGTCAGTTTGTCATAGTCGGCAGGGTCGGCAAAGGTGAGGGGCAAAATCCCTGCGTTGATGAGGTTTGCCGCATGGATGCGGGCAAAGCTCTTGGCAATGACGGCGCGAACGCCCAGATAGAGCGGAACCAGAGCCGCGTGTTCGCGGGAGGAGCCTTGTCCGTAGTTTTCGCCACCGACAACGATGGTCGAACCTGCCGCCATGGCGCGTTCGGAGAACTTTTCATCGCACACGCCGAAACAGAATTTCGACATATAGGGAATGTTGGAACGATAGGGCAGAATTTTGGCACCGGCAGGCATGATGTGGTCGGTGGTAATGTTGTCCCCGACCTTGAGGGTCAGATTGGCATGGATGGTGTCGGCAAGCGGGTGCGTTTCCGGGTAAGGCTTGATGTTCGGACCGCGCAGAATCTCCACCGTGCCGGCATCCTTTTCATCGGCGGGCATCAGCACTGCACTGTCGTTGATCTTGAAGAAGGTCGGCAACGTGATTTCGGGATAGTCGCCAAGTGTGCGCGGATCGGTAATAAAGCCCGTGAGGGCACTTGCAGCCGCCACTTCGGGAGAGACAAGGTAAACACCTGCGTCACGCGTTCCGCTTCTGCCGAGGAAATTCCGGTTGAAGGTGCGAAGCGAAACCCCTGCCGAGTTCGGAGAAAATCCCATGCCGATGCAGGGACCGCAGGCACATTCAAGGATTCTGGCACCCGCCTCAATCATATCGGACAGTGCGCCACACTCCGAAAGCATGGCAAGCACCTGCCGCGACCCGGGAGAAACCGAAAGGCTGACCGAATCGGCGATTTTTTTGCCCTTCAGAATTGCCGCCACGCGGAGCATATCGCGCAGAGAAGAGTTGGTACAGGAGCCGATACAGACCTGATCGACCTTGATTTCGGAAAGTGCGGAGGCTTTTTGGATATTGTCCGGGCTGTGCGGGCAGGCAAGAAGGGGTTCCAACTCCGCGAGGTCGATCCGGATGATGCGGTCATAAACCGCGTCGGGATCCGAGGCAAGCGGAACATAGGCGTCGCCACGCCCCTGCGCCACAAGAAATTCGCGCGTAATTTCGTCGGAGGGAAAGATCGAGGTGGTCGCTCCCAACTCGGTTCCCATATTGGTAATGGTGGCACGTTCCGGAACACTTAAAGTACGGATGCCTTCCCCTCCCCACTCAATGATCGAACCGACTCCGCCCTTGACCGACAGAATCCGCAAGAGCTCAAGGCTGATATCCTTGGCACTTACCCACGGACGAAGGCTTCCGACCAGTTCAACCTTTATCATTTTCGGCATGGTGATATAATATGCGCCGCCGCCCATGGCGACTGCCACATCAAGACCTCCTGCGCCGAACGCCAACATTCCGATACCGCCGCCCGTCGGGGTATGACTGTCGGAGCCGATCAATGTCATCCCCGGAACACCGAAACGTTCCAGATGTACCTGATGGCAGATGCCGTTGCCGGGACGGGAAAAACGGATGCCGTATTTTTTTGCCACAGACTGAATATAGCGGTGATCGTCGGCGTTTTCAAAACCCGACTGGAGCGTGTTATGGTCAACATAGGCGACCGAGAGCTTGGTACGGACACGCGGAATTCCGATCGCCTCAAATTCGAGGTATGCCATGGTGCCGGTTGCATCCTGTGTCAGCGTCTGGTCGATGCGGAGCGCGATCTCGTGCCCGGCAATCATTTCGCCCTCCAGCAAATGTGCCCGGATGATTTTTTGTGCAATGGTAAGTCCCATTTGATTTCCTCCCTTACGGCTTGATACTTTTTAGAATGTGTTCCCGCGCGTTGCGGATGTGTTGTATCATCAGTTCCTCAGCACGCTGTATGTCGTGTACGGCAATGGCGTCATAAATTGCCCGGTGTTCGAGCGTTGCCTTTTGGGCGCGTCCGGGATCCTCAACCGACACGCGACGGTAGAGCTGAACCTTGCGATGCAGATCGGTCAGCAGATTTCCGATAATGCGACTGCCGCTGCCGACAAAGATCCGACGATGAAATTCACTGTCGAGATTGCGGATACTGTCTGCTACGCCCTTTTCGGTGTAAAACTCCTGAAGCTCCAACGTTTCGCGGAGTCTGTCCAGTTCCGCCTCCGTCATACGGTCGGCGGCGCGCGCCGCGGCAAGGCACTCCACACGCAAACGGACATCGTAAATGTCGGCAATGTCCTCATGCGTAATGCCAATCACAACGGCACCTTTTCCGGATTCTTCCACCAATCCTTCCTGCCGCAGACGCATCATAGCCTCCCGCACGGGAGTACGGCTGACACCGAAGCGTTCGCACAGTTTCTGCTCAGTTACCAAAGACCCCCGCGGCAGATCACCACCCAAAATGGCATTTTCAATCTGCTCAAACACGTCGTCGGCAATTGACTGTATCTTTTTTTCGTCCATATTGTCCTCAATTTCCGAACTGTGCGGAAAGCGTGTGAAGTTTTTCCTCCAGCTCATGGTCCGAAAGTGCGGTCTGCCTTCCGTTTTCATACTCTTCATCAATCCAGCTCTTCAGTGCCAGTACGATGGGATCGCGCTTGTCGATCTCCCGATCTCCTCCGAGTCCGTAATGCTCATTGATCCAATAGGCGATGCCTGCGAGCCCCGAGGTCTTTGTAACCATGACGCCTACCGGGCGGTTCAGAATTTTTTTGGTATCGAATATGTTGTAGATTTCTTCATCCTTCAAAAGTCCGTCAGCGTGGATTCCCGCGCGGGTCACATTGAAATTTCTGCCGGCAAAAGGTGTCATAGGCGGAATCTCGTAGCCGATGTTCTCCTTGAAATACTGTGCAATATCGGTAATGGTAGTGGGGTCCATCCCATCAAGAGTTCCGCGCAGGGAGGCGTACTCAAAAACCATTGCCTCAAGCGGAATGTTGCCGGTTCTCTCGCCGATGCCGAGAAGCGAACAATTGACAGCGGAAGCACCGTACAGCCATGCGGTGGAAGCGTTGGCGACCGCCTTGTAAAAATCGTTGTGTCCGTGCCACTCCAGCATCTCGGACGGAACGTCGGAATAGTGTTGCAGACCGTAAATAATACCCGAAACACTTCGCGGCAGGGCAACCTCGGTGTAAGGCACACCGTATCCCATCGTGTCGCAGGCGCGGATTTTCACCGGAATTCCCGCATCTTCGCTCATACGGTGCAGTTCGTTGACGAACGGCACCACAAAACCGTAAAAGTCAGCACGGGTGATATCTTCCAGATGGCAACGCGGCACAACCCCCGCTTCAAACGCCTCGGCAACGGTGGCAAGATAGGTATTCATTGCCTCGCGACGCGTCATCTTCAGTTTTTTGAAAATATGGTAGTCGGACGACGAGACCAAGATTCCCGTCTCCTTGATTCCCATTTCGCGCACAAGTTTGAAGTCCTCTTTTGTGGCGCGGATCCAAGCGGTGATCTCGGGAAAGCGCAGACCGAGGTCACGGCAACGTTCGACCGCCTCACGATCCTTCTTACTGTAGATGAAAAACTCAGTCTGGCGGATGATACCCTTAGGTCCACCCAGACGCGACATCAACTTATACAACTCCACAATCTGTTCGACCGAATACGGTTCGACCGACTGCTGTCCGTCGCGCATGGTCGTGTCAGTAATCCAGATTTCCTCCGGCATTCCCATCGGAACGCGACGATGGTTAAAAGGCACCTTCGGCACCTCATCATAGGGATAAATGTCGCGGTAAAGGTTGGGGTCCGAAATATCCTGCAACTGATATTTGTAGGATTTCTGTTCCAACAGGTTGGTTTTCTTGGATATCTCCAGCATGATTTTCTCCTTTTATTCTCGGATTCTGAATTCCCATCGGCAGAACACCGGCGGGGATGTATTCATGTATGATTGTATACAAGTATACAATACAAAGTTCCAAAAAACAAGGAGAAAATCCCGGATTTAACATTCTTTTAACAATTTCAAAGAGAACGGCACGCAAGATTTCCGTCTTTTCCGTCCGAAAGGTTCCGCAAACGGATAATTTCCGACGGCGTGGGCGGTGCGGTTCCGACCTGTTCGCAGGCAGCACTTCCGTAGGCAACCGCCGTCCGCAGACAGTCGACAGCGGACGCTCCGCGGCTTTTTGCCGCAAGAAATCCTGCAATACTGCTGTCTCCCGCGCCGACCGTTGACTCTACGGAAACGGGCGGTGCGGGAGTCATGAAAATTCCATCTTTACAGGCAAGTACCGCGCCCGAGGCACCGAGACTGACCATCACATTGTCGATACCGAGGCTATGGCGAAGTCTTTCTGCCGCCCGTGCCGCTTCGGGGAGTGTGGAAACGGGACAACCGAAAAGACTCCCGATTTCTTCGGCGTTCGGTTTGATAAGCCAAGGATGAACCTGCTTGAGGTCGTCCGGCGTAAAAGAGCGCGAGTCTATCACGAGTCCGACGCCGGTTTCGCGGGCAATGTCTCCGAAAACCAAAGGAGAAACACCGCGGGGCAACCGTCCCGTTACGGTAAGAACCGTGTCGGCACCGTCCTCCCCGATTTCCCGACGAACGGTGTCAAAAAGGCAATCGGCAAGCCCTGCCGGAGCATCGGGACTTTCCGCGCTGATGCGCGTTTCCCCGCCATCGTGGTGAATGGTGATGTTTTCACGGATTCTGCCGTCACACACCAGCGGGAGAAAATCAATTCCAAAGGAGGCAAGAAGATCGGTAAAATCGGCAGAGTTTTGTTTTCCCAAAACCACGAGAGCGCGGTTCGGGATTCCGTTTGCCGTGAGTGCACGGGAGATGTTGATGCCTTTCCCGCCCGCATCGCGGCGGATGGAGTCTGCCGTATTTTCGCAAAGCAGAGAGAGGTGCGGCAAAGAAAGATGAATATCAAATGCCGGACAAGCGGTCAGTGTTAAAATTTTCATGGTTTCTCCTTTCCGGGAAGAGAGACGCGGAACACCCGATGACTTTGGTCTCGGCGGCTGAAAGCCGCCGTTTTGCCCCAAGAAAATCGAAAACACAAAGTCACAGAGGCAAAAACGGTCAAAATCGCCTTCAAAATACCAGAATCCCGACCGACATTTTGAAGGGGCTGTTAAAAACATCGGTTTTTTAACAGCCCCGCGAAAATTTTGAAAAAAGGGGATTCCGCCGTAACGTAAGGCAAAACGGCGGGACCGGACGAAAAGTCTTTGCACCGCCTTTCGGGAAAAAGCGGTGCAACCCTCCGTTCTCTTACTTGCAGACCTGTGCCGCAAATTTCAGAAAAGCGGTTTTGCCGTCGGGGGTGCGTTTGTAGACGCCGGCATCCTCAAGCACGCGGACAAAAGTCTTTCCGATCTCCCGATGCAGGATGCGTTCCACGGTCGATGGGGTAAAGGTATAATCGGACGCGAAGGAACGGAACCAGTCGGCGTGCTTGGCGATTTCGGGAATGGCGTCAATATCACGATGGGCAAGAACCGCATCGGCAAGCAGTTTCATCTCGTCCTTCAGACGCGCGGGCAGGACGGCAAGGCCCATGACCTCAATCAGTCCGATATTTTCCTTCTTTATGTTATGAATTTCGGCATGGGGATGGAACACGCCGAGCGGATGTTCTTCGCTGGTCAGATTGTTCCGCAGAACCAGATCCAATTCAAAATGGTTGTCCCGCATCCGCGCGATCGGTGTAATGGTGTTGTGCGGTTCCCCGTTTGTTTCGGCAAAAATGCCGACCTCGGGATCGGAGTACGCGCGCCACGACATAAGAATCCGCGTAGCAAGCTCAACCAGAGCCTCCTTGCTCTCCCCGTTCAGACGAATGACCGACATCGGCCATTTCACGATTCCCGCGCGGATACCCGAAAAACCGTCAAACGCCAACGGCTCCTCGATGGGAGCGCGTTCCATGGCAAAGGTGTAGCAGCCTCCCTGCATATGGTCATGCGAAAGGATGGAACCGCCTACGATGGGCAGATCGGCATTGGAGCCGAGGAAATAGTGCGGAAAGGTTTCGACAAAATCCAACTGCTTGACAAAAGTCGAACGATCGACCTTCATCGGTGTATGCTCCGCCGAAAGCGCGATGCAGTGTTCATTGTAGTAAACATAGGGCGAATACTGGAAATACCACGTCTTGCCCGCAAGCGTCAGGGGAATCTGGCGCAACGTCTGCCGTGCCGCCTTGCTGACACTTCCGGCAAAGCCCTCGTTCTCATGGCAAAGAGCGCACTTCGGATATCCGCTCTGCGGCAGAAGTTTGGCGGCGGCGATGGCTTTGGGGTCCTTTTCGGGCTTGGAAAGATTGATGGTAATATCAATGTCGCCGTATTCCGACGGAATGCTCCACTTCAGATCGCGCCGCACGCGGTAGCGGCGGATATAGTCACTGTCACCTGCCAGACGGTAAAACCAGTCGGTCGCCTCCTTGGGGGACAGTGCGTAAAGTGCCTCAAAGCGGCGGATAACCTCGGACGGGCGCGGTGTGAGAACCCCCATAAGGGAAGTGTCAAACAGATCGCGGTAAACGACACTGTCGTTCGCGAGAATTCCTTCGGCGGCGGCATAGTCGCAAAGTGCGGCAAGAATGGTTTCCAGTTCGGTAACCGGTGTGTGCGTCGTGGGCGCGTACTCGGCAAGGCGGAGTCGGTCAAGAAGTCCGTTGCAGGCGTATGCACGGTCGTTCTTTTCAATGAGACCGCAGTTCTCGGCGTAATCCAAAAGGTCGGAAACGAGGTTGCTGATGTTATTCATGGACGATGTCCCCTTCACATATAAAATAAAGCGATAGCGCAAATGACAAACTGTTTGTTATTATACCACTTTCCCGCGCGTTTGTCAAAGAATCTTGAAAAATCGGTTGAAATTTTTTTGAAAATGTGGTAAAATAGGAAAAGAAAGTCTTTGGGGAGGAAACACCGTGACACGCAAATTTTCTCTTGACCGCATCGAACAGAACATTGCTGTCTGTTACGACGAGGATGAAAAAAAATATGAATTTTCCGCGGACCGCCTCGCGCTTGCCCCCGGTTCTCTTTTTACTGCCGAAATTGACGGAGACGGAGAACCCCGGAATGTCGTGTTTCTCGCCGAGGAAACGCTTGCCGTGCGTCGGGACGCCAAACGCCGTCTCGATGCACTGTTCGCACGCAAAAAAAACCACGAATAAAGGAGTATACGTATGCCGACACCCTTCAGCTTTTGCTGTGTTTATTTCAGCCACGATCTCAGTAGTTTTCTGATCGGACAGTTCCCCGGAAACGAAACTGCCCGCGCCGTCGTGACCGTTCTCTGCGCGGTTCTCTGTATGGTGATTCCGTACCTTCTCGGAAGTCTCAATTTCGGAATTATTCTCTCAAAGCTCCTCTACCATGAAGATATCCGTTCCTTCGGAAGCGGCAATGCCGGCTCCACCAATATGCTCCGTACTTACGGCAAAAAGACCGCGGCACTGACACTTGCGTGTGATATGCTCAAGGGTGCGCTTGCTGTGCTGATCGGCGGACTGTTGCTCAATCCCGCGGCAGGTGCAAAGATCGACGGAATTGCCATTGCGGCGTTGTTCGTCGTTCTTGGTCACATTTTTCCCTGTTTCTATCATTTCAAGGGCGGAAAAGGCGTGGCAACAATCGCCATGGTGATTCTTGTCACCCGTCCTCTGATATTCGTTCTGTTGCTTGCCGTGTTTATCATTATTGTGGCGGGAACGCGTTATGTTTCACTCGGGTCCATCATCAGTGTCATGCTGTTCCCGGTCCTTCTCAATCGTCTTGACACCGACTATCCGATGGGGTGGTATCACTTCATTGCCGTTTTCATGGCACTCCTGATCGTCTTTATGCACCGCTCGAATATCAAACGACTGCTTGCCGGGAAGGAGTCCAAAGTCTCCTTCGGCAAAAAGAAAGGTGCCGAAGAAACCAAGGAAACGCCCGGAAAATAAAAGAAAGGATTTTCTATGGAATCATCAGCCTGTGCCACACTGCTCGATCTTCTCCTGCTTGCCGCAAAAAAGGGGGCTCTGAAAAAAGCAACCTTGTCAAAGCCGACCGATCCGACAATTGTCCGGACGGTTCTCACGCCCCGCCTTGTCGGAGGCAGACAGGTTTTTCAGGCGGAACATTTTCTGACCGATGGGAAAGCCGTACACAAGAACCTGCCAACGGAAGATACCGACGCGCTGATCGTGCTTCTTTCGGGCTATGGACAGATCAATCTCGTAACGACGGCGGGAGAATGTGAACTGCGGCGTGCAAAGTCGGGAAAAACGACACTGACGGGAGCCGGAAAGCTCGCCGAAAAGCTGGGCGGAGAAGTGGAAACACTTGCTGTGCGCGGCAACGATAACGACAAAACGCACATTCTCACGGGTGCCGAACCGTTTCTGAGATTGCTGGGTGTCAGTGACAAAAACGGGAGGGTGTTGGACAGTAAACGCGCCAAATATCGTCAGATTAACCGTTTTCTGGAGGAAATCCGCACCATTGTCCCCGAACTCCCCGCAACGGGGATGCTGTATGTCTGTGATCTGTGTTGCGGCAAGAGCTATCTTTCGTTTGCCGCGTACCACTACCTGTCTGAGATACTCGGCAGAGAGGTGGAAATGACGGGTGTGGATCTGAAGAAGGACGTGATTGAATATTGTACCGATGTCGCCGCCATGTTACATTTCGACGGACTGCACTTTGTGTGCGGGGACATCACACGCTTCCGCATCGCACATACACCATCGCTTGTGATCTCACTTCACGCCTGCGACACCGCCACCGATGTTGTCATCGGTAAGGCGATAGAATGGAACGCGAAGGTTGTGTTGTCCACGCCGTGTTGTCACCATGAGTTGAATCATACCATTCATTGTCCGCCGCTTGCCTTTATTACCGAACATTCGATGCTGCGGCAGAAGTTTTGCGACGCGGCAACCGATGCTCTGCGGTTGAAGCTGCTGGAGGCAAACGGATACGCCGTGGATGCCGTGGAATTGATTGACCCCGAGGAAACACCGAAAAATATTCTTTTGCGGGCGGTGAAAAGAACCTCGGGCAACCCTGTTGCACTTGCCGAATACGAGACTGCCAAAAAATTTTTACTGGGCAGATAACGAGAAAAAGGGGCTGTTAAAAACTCAAAATGAGTTTTTAACAGCCCCTTTTTCTTTGTCTCAGATACTCTGTTTTTTTCGCATTTCACGCGGGGACATACCAAAATGCTGCTTGAATTTTTTGCGGAAATAAGAAACGGAACTGAAACGTAAAATGTCACTGACATATTCAATCGGTTTATCGGTTGCGATCAGCATATCCTCGGCTTTCTCAAGCAAAAACCGGTTTTTCAGCGCATTGAGCGTTTCCTCGGAAGACTTCTGAAACGCCGCATACAGGGCAGACTGACTAACGGCACAACCTCTGGCGATCTCGTCGTTTTTGGCAAAGGGATGAAGCTGGATATATCCCTTTGCCTTTTCGACAATTTCCGCGGAACGACCAAACGCTACGGGTCGCATGAACGGAATCAGGATGCCCGCAAGCGTGTAGAAAACGCCGATATCTTCAGCAGTCAGCCGTCTTTTCTCTCCCAACCGGCACAAAAGCGGGATTGCACTTTCGTTTCCCGGAACGATCTGGACAGGATACATGAAGTTTCCGAAATTCGGCAGACAGGGAAATCCCAAAGAAACAAAACAAATCTCCGGGTCTCCGTACCAATAGGATTGATAGCTGCACTTGTCGGGAATATAAAAGATGTCCCCTTTTTGGATATGAACGGTTGCGGAATCGGTCGTAATCCGACATCTGCCGTTTTTCATATATGCAAAATAATGAGAGGATACCCCGGCACGGTTGTCGGTATAGTGGTATTGATCAAACCGAAACGTGAAAAAGCGAAAGCCGTTCGAGAAAAGTATGTCATTCACCCCAAAATCTCCCGTTATAATTGTAGAAAATTATCTCTTTTCGGATAGAATACCATGCCTTTGCCAAAAAGTCAATATGCTATACTGTAAAAAAGGAGGTGTTTTTCATGAAAAACCAACAGATTGTATTTACGGAGAAAAACAAGGCGGAACTTCTGGATGTGGAACTCCATGAGCCGAAAGCCAATGAAGTGATGGTAAAAACCATGGTTTCTACCATAAGTTGCGGCACGGAACGTGCAAATATCACGGGAGATCTGAGCACCAATGCGTTCGGAGGTCCGAATGTTGTATTTCCGAGAATGTCGGGCTACAACAGTGCCGGCGTAGTGGTGAAAACGGGAGCAGACGTGAAAAGCGTTGCGACGGGCGACCGCGTTGTGGTGTTCTGGGGGCACCATAAAACCTATAATGTTGTCCCGGAGAATCGGGTCGTGAAGATCGAGAAGGATTCCGTCAGCTTTGAAACCGGTGCTATGAGTTTTATTTCCGCGTTTCCGATGGCGGCGATCCGAAAGACCAGACTGGAGATGGGGGAAAGTGCCATCGTCATGGGGCTCGGAATTCTGGGAATGATTGCCGTAAAGCTCTTGCGGGTTGCCGGTGCCGTTCCGATCCTTGCGGCAGACCCGAATCCGGAAAGGCGGGAAATGGCACTGAAAAACGGGGCAGATTACGCTTTGGATCCGCTTTCTCCCGATTTTGCACAAACGGTGAAAAAAATAACCCGCGGCGGTGTACAGGTCGCCATTGAGGTAACCGGTGTCGGTGCCGGTTTCAACGAAGCTCTGGATTGTATGGCAAGATTCGGACGGGTGGCGTTGCTCGGCTGTACCAGAAATCCGAACTTTACGGTCGACTATTACCGGAAAATTCATGCCCCGGGAATCACCGTGATCGGTGCCCATACCATCGCAAGACCGGAAAAAGAATCCCATCCAGGCTGGTTTACGCATAGAGATGACATTCGCGCCACACTTAATCTTTGCGCGGGGGGAAGACTGTGCATGGAAAACCTCTTGGGAGAAACCCATTCGCCCGTCGAATGTCCCGAGGTTTACAACCGCCTGATCTTTGATAAAGATTTTCCCGTTGTTGTTCAGTTTGACTGGAGGGCGTTACAATGAAAAAAATCAGAATCGCGCAGATCGGCGCGGGACACGATCATGCCTCGGCAGCCATTGAAACCCTGAAATTGCAAAACGACATTTTTGACCTTGTCGGGTATGCCGTGGTGCCGGAAGACGCCGGGAATCTTGCGCGTTTTTCCTATGACGGCAATCAACTGTGCTACAACGACGTAAAACGTTTTACAGTAGAGGAACTCCTGAATCAACCGGAACTGGATGCGGTCTGCATCGAGACGGAGGATCGGGCTCTTACCCGCTATGCGCTTATGGCAGCCGAAAAAGGACTTCATATCCAGATGGACAAACCCGGTGGAATCGAAGATGCGGATTTTGACAGACTGGTAGATTTGGTAAAAGCCAAAAAACGGATATTCCATGTGGGATATATGTATCGCTATAACCCTGCAATTATAAAGCTGAGAGAAGAGATAAAAAACGGAAAACTCGGTGAGATTTATGCAGTGGAAGCGCAGATGAACTGTACCCATTCGGCAGACAAGAGAAGCTGGCTCGGAAACTATCCGGGCGGAATGTTGTACTACCTCGGTTGTCATCTGGTGGATCTGGTCTATTCCATCTGCGGTATGCCGGAGGAAGTAATACCGCTCAGCACCTCTGTCGGACTGGAGGGTGTAAAAGCCAAGGACTTCGGAATGGCAGTATTCCGGTATCCCAACGGCGTTTCTTTTGTCAAAAGCACAGCAGTGGAGATGGGAGGTTTTGAGCGCAGACAGCTTGTCGTTTGCGGAACCAAGGGAACCGTTGAGATCCGACCACTTGAATGGAAGGGCGGTGTTTGTGAAAAGGCGATTTCGGCACTGACCACAACGGTAAGAGAGGCATCGGACGGCAGTTGGAATCAAAAAGGTGTGGTCAGTACCACACCCGCATTCGGAAGATATGACGCCATGTTTCGCGCGTTTGCCGCCTATATAAACGGCGAACGCGTCAATCCGTTTGACTATGAGTATGAGAGAAATCTGCACAAGCTGATTCTGAGAGCCTGCGGGGAGAATCTTTGAACGTGTACGGCACTTGCCGACAGCGGTACGCCCAGTTCCTACACGGCAAAAGAATGTTTGTTAATGGGAGTTACGGATTCAAAAGCGTTTTTGTCCGGAAAGATTCGGTTTATTTTCCGGTCGAGCCGAATCCGCCCGCGCCGCGTACCGTTTCGGACAACGTGTCGGTTTCGACAAATTCGGCGGCGAGAAACGGCAGAATCACCAATTGAGCAATCCGGTCACCGTGCATGATAATCTGTGTCTGCGAAGATTGATTGAAAAGTGCAACCATGATCTCTCCGCGATAGTCGGCATCAATTACGCCGACCTTGTTTGCGGGAGCCAGTCCGCGTTTGGAGGCAAGTCCGCTCCGCGCAAATACCATACCCGCATATCCGACGGGTATCTCCGCGGCAATTCCGGTATGTATGAGCACGGTTTTTCCCGGTTCAATCGCAATATCGGTATCGGTGCAGGCGCAAAGATCGGCACCCGCCGAGAATTCGGTTCCATATTTGGGAAGAATTGCCTTTTCTGACAGTCTTTTCATTTTTATTTTCATTTTTGTTCTCCATTCTGTGTTTTGGCGATTTCTTTTATCATGATACCATTTCCCGCTGGTTTTGTCAATAACCGCAAGGAATAAATCCGTTTCGGACGCACATACTAAAAACGCACCTGACAAAGAAGGAGGAAATACAATGGAAACCGCACAAAAAGAAAAAATGACAACACAGGGACTTTATCAGGAAATCTATAAAGGTTGCAAAATGGGCGCGGAATCGATCGTGAATCTGCTTCCGAAGGTAGATGACGAGAAACTCCGTTCCGAACTGACGGCACAGCTCGACCGCTACGAGGAGTTCTCCTCCCGTGCACGTACCGGGCTTTTCGATATGGACAAGACGCCGAAAGAGGAGGGCGCGGCAACACGTCTCTCGGCAAAGGTCGGCGTGATGATGAATACTATGATTGACAACACATCCTCTCATATTGCACAGATGATTATTCAGGGATGCAGTATGGGGATTACGGATTTGTTGAAAGCAGTCAATGCACATGACGAAAAGGATGAAGCCGACCGTCTCGCACGGGAAGTTGTCGCCTTTGAGGAAAGCTGTACCGAAAACATGAAGCATTATCTGTAAACAAGGAGAAAAAAACATGGCACAGATCACAACCAAGGAGTTGGGAGCCATCGGCGATGCGTTGGCAATAGAGGAAAACCTCATTGCGAAATACCGTTTCTACGCCTGTGCGACCGAGGACAATACGCTGAAGAACAAGTATGAACAAATCGCGGAATCCCATCAGCGGCATTATGACGAGCTTTGTTCTCAGCTTAAGTGAGGGAGGATCAGAAATGGAAAATTCCTGTAATTTTGATGAAAAACAACGCTTGACCGATCTGCTCACATCGCAGAAGTTTATTACCGGGGTTTATAATAACGATCTGATTGAGTCGGCAACACCCGAAGTTACCAACTGTTTCCGGAATATTTTGCTTGACGAACACAAAATACAGCATGAAATTTTTGAGGAAATGTCGTCCCGCGGTCTTTATCCCGTCGAAAAGGCACCCGAAGAAAAGCTGAATCAGACACTTCTGAAATATAAACAGAAAACCCTCGTTTGATAACGGGAGAACGTTGGGGCTGTTAAAACATAGAGTTTTTAACAGTCCCGCCCCCTCGCGAAAACTTTTATGACAGTCTCGCCGTTTCGTTTTGCGTCACGTCGGTTCACCTTTTCCCTTTGTTTCAAAAGTTTTCGCAGGGGTTGGGGAGTCTTTTGCAAAAGGCTCCCCAACGTTTTCTCCTGCAATCTCCACAGCCGCTTTTTCTTTGAAGCCAAAGGCGCAAAGAAAAAGCTAAGCAAAAAGAAACGCCGATGAGAGAACGGGAGAACGTGCCGCTTTTTGAAAAAAGCGGCGCAAAAACTTTTATTGCGGTCTCGCCATTTTGTCTTACATCACGGCAACGCACTTTTTCCCTTTTGTTCCAAAAGTTTTCGCGGGGTTTGGGGAGCCTTTTTCAAAAGGCTCCCCAACGTTTTCTCCTGCAATCTCCACAGCCGCTTTTTCTTTGAAGCCAAAGGCGCAAAGAAAAAGCTAAGCAAAAAGAAACGCCGATGAGAGAACGGGAGAACGTGCCGCTTTTTGAAAAAAGCGGCGCAAAAACTTTTATTGCGGTCTCGCCATTTTGTCTTACATCACGGCAACGCACTTTTTCCCTTTTGTTCCAAAAGTTTTCGCGGGGTTTGGGGAGCCTTTTTCAAAAGGCTCCCCAACGTTTTCTCCTGCAATCTCCACAGCCGCTTTTTCTTTGAAGCCAAAGGCGCAAAGAAAAAGCTAAGGAAAAAGAAACGCCGATAAGAGATTTCGCGCTCTGCGGAGCGCGACAAGGACTCCGCGTCCTTGACTGCGCCGCCTTTGAAAAGGCGGGCGAAACTTTTATGGCAATCTCGCCGGTTTGTCTTACGTCACGGCGGCGCACCTTTTCCCCTTTGTTTCAAAAGTTTTTGAGGGTGTCGGGAACTTTTTTCAAAAAGTTCCTGACCGTTCCCCCAAAGACGAAAGTGGAGGGAACCCTTTTGGGAAAGGGCTCCCTCCACTTTCGTTTTCTTCCCGGCAATCAACCGCCAAGATAGGCTTTCCGAATATCCTCACTCTCCATCAGTTCCTCGCCAGTACCGGAGAGCACGATTTTTCCGTTTTCCAACACATACGCACGGTCGGAAATCGCCAGTGATTTACTTGCGTTCTGTTCAACCAACAGAACCGTCGTTCCTTTTTTATGAATATCCTTGATAATGTCAAACACCTGATCCACCAACAGCGGAGACAATCCCATCGATGGTTCATCCAGCATCAGCAACTTCGGATGACTCATCAATGCGCGACTCATCGCCAACATCTGCTGTTCGCCGCCCGAAAGCGTTCCGGCAATCTGATTCCGTCGCTCTCCGAGCCGCGGAAACTGCTGATAAATCTCCTCAATATCATCCTTGACTTTATTTTGATCCTTTACAATATAAGACCCCATCAACAGATTTTCATAAACCGTCAACTCCTGAAAAATCCGTCTTCCCTCGGGAACCTGCGTCATACCGAGGCGGACAATCCGATGTGCAGGGAGCTTGGAAATCTCCTCACCGCAGTAATGGATGCTTCCGGTCTTAGAGGAAATCAGCCCGACGATGCTCTGCATGGTCGTGGTTTTGCCCGCGCCGTTTGCGCCGATCAGTGTTACGATCTCGCCCTCATTGACCTCAAAGCTGATACCCTTAAGGGCACGAATCACACCGTAATACACCGACAGGTCTTTTACTTCCAGCATTGCCATGGTTCTTTCCTCACTTTCCGATATACGCCTTGATGACTTCGGGATCACGAAGCGTTTCCGCCGCCGTGCCTTGGCAAAGCACGGTTCCGAAGTTGAGGACGGTGATCT
>CAKSSY010000033.1 GCA_934489945.1 uncultured Eubacteriales bacterium | reverse complement strand
CAGTCCCTGACCTACAGCGTCAACGCTTATGCTTACCGGATGCAGAACAGTACCAATGCCACCATGGCGGAACTTGCAAGGACAACATATCATTACGGAGTATCTGCCCAAGCCTATGTGGGAGGAGACGAAACATGAAAAAGGAATATAAACCGGTCGGAGTTGCGATTTTGAAAGTGGGGGCGCGGGATACTATACTGACTACCTCCTCTCCTTTCAACGGGGAGGAAGATACGTTCGGATTTCCGGAAAAATCCGAAGAATAAAACAGAGATTTCCGCAGGGAAGAGAACCGCCCGTCAAGCGAAGGCAAGACGGGCGGTTCTTTTTTTGGGGGCTTGCCGTCGGTCAAACCGCAATCCGATCGGATTGCGGAAAGGATATCGGCGAAAATGCTTGAAATGCGGGAAGGTTTGTGATATAATAAAGTAAATCAAGATTTGCAGAGGAGTTCCCCATGAAAAATATCATTCTTACGGGAGACCGTCCGACCGGGCGTTTACATCTCGGACATTATGTGGGTTCGCTGAAGAGAAGAGTTGAGCTTCAGAATTCCGGGAAGTTCGACGAGATCAATATTCTGATTGCCGACGATCAGGCATTGACAGATAATGCGGACAATCCCGGAAAAATCAGAGAAAACATCATTCAGGTCGTGCTTGACTATCTTTCGGTCGGCATCGACCCGACCAAAACGACCATATGCGTGCAGTCTGCGTTGCCCGCGCTTCATGCGTTGACATTTTACTATCTTAATCTTGTTACAACGGCAAGATTGTCAAGAAATCCCACGGTAAAGGCGGAAATTCAAATGCGCGGTTTTGCCGATGAGGGACTTCCGACCGGTTTCTTTACGTATCCCATTTCGCAGGCGGCGGATATTACCGCCTTTGGCGCAAATGTTGTGCCTGTGGGTGAGGATCAGCTTCCGATGTTGGAACAGACAAGGGAAATTGTGGAAAAGTTCAACAGAATATACGGAGAAACCTTGGTCATGCCGAAGGCGATGATTCCCGAAAACGAGACGCAGCGTCGGTTGCCGGGTGTGGACGGCAAGGCAAAAATGAGCAAGTCGCTGGGGAACTGTATTTATCTTTCCGACTCCTCGGCTGTTCTGAAAAAGCAAATCAACGGAAAGATGTACACCGATCCGTTGCATTTGCAGATCAGCGATCCCGGGCATACAGAGGGAAATGTGGTGTTTACCTATCTGGATGCTTTTTGTACGGACGGACATTTTGCCGAGTATTTGCCCGAGTATGCCAATCTGGAGGAAATGAAAGACCATTATCGAAGAGGCGGTCTCGGTGACGGAACCTGCAAGAAATTTCTTTATCAGGTCCTTGAGGAGACGCTGTGTCCGATAAGGGCAGAGCGTGCAAAATGGGAAAAAGACATCGGAGCGGTATACGATATCCTCTTACAGGGGACGAAAAAAGCGGTTGAAACGACAAACGAGACGCTTGCCCGTGTTCGCAAAGCCATGAAAATTGATTATTTTGCGGATCGTTCCATCGTAAAGGAATGGGAGGCGTTTCTCGGAAAATCCGGGCAATAAGCAAGGCTCCCGAAGGAAAAACAAGCAGTGCCGGGCAGGACGGGAAGCGGACGTACCGTTACATTTTTCAAAAAGAGAGGAATCCGAAAATGGAAGCCGTAAAAGCAAAAAAGACAGATCTTGCTGTCATTGAGAAAATTTACGAAAAAATTCATGACGGCGAAGAGCAAGGACTGTCAACAACGGGCTGGATTCGCCATGTTTATCCCACCCGGAAAACCGCGGAGGATGCTTTGACTCGGGACGATTTGTTCGTGATGGCGGATGACGGCAAAATCGTAGCGGTGGCAATTATCAACCAAATACAGGTTGCCGAATATCAGAATGCAGAGTGGAAGCATGATGTCGGGGAGCGGGAAGTCATGGTGCTTCACGCGCTTGCGGTCGATCCGTCCGAAAAGGGAAAGGGTTACGGAAGGGCTTTCGTAGCGTTTTATGAGGCGTATGCCAAACAGCATGGCTGTACCGCGTTGCGGATGGATACGAACGTGTTGAATACAAGGGCGAGGAATTTGTATCGGAATCTCGGGTACGATGAAGTCGGAATTGTTCCGTGTGTTTTCAACGGAATTCCCGGTGTGCGGTTGGTATGTCTTGAAAAATATTTGGGTGAGTGAAACGACAGGCAGAAGGGGTGTTAAAAAACTCAAAATGAGTTTTTTAACACCCCTCTTATTTTATATCCGTTTTTTGGTCTGATTTCAATTTTCCGCGCACCGTATCGCCCAAAATCCACCGTCTACAAGTAAAATTGTTGCGACCCAAGAGAGCGGGATCGCATGGTACAGCATCGGAAGAGTCGGATTTGCCCGGAACACCGTGAATATCCAAAGAATGCGAAACGCACAGGTTCCGATCATAGTGCCGAGTGCCGGATACAGCGCGTGTCCGTTGCCGCGCATAGCTCCTGCCGGAATTTCATACAGGTTGCAAAGCGGTTCAAAAAGCAGAATACAGAGAACACGCACACCGGCACTTTCGATGACCGCCGGATCGGGAATAAACAAGCCGGAGAAAAAGTTACGGAACAGAACGATGGTAAAAATCGGCACGGAGCTGCAAACGGTTGACAACAGGAGGCAGAGCCAAAGAATCTTTTTGCATCGTTCTTTTTGTCCGGCAGCATGATTCTGTCCGGTAAAGGTCGTTGCGGTTTGTCCGAAGGCGGTGATGATATAGTATGTAAAGTATTCAAAATTCATGGCAATTGTGCTTCCCGCGATTGCCGTTTCCCTGAAACGGTTGACCGATGCCTGCACAAAAATATTGGCAAAGCAGAACACGGCTCCCTGTATGGCGGACGGAATGCCGGTTTTCAGAATTTCCCCCGTGTCTCGCAGAGAGAATCGCGGTTTGGGTGAGTCGGGGGATGTCCGGCTTTCTTTTGACAACCGGTGCAAAACCATCCATGCCGAGAGCATATTGGAAATGTCGGTGGCAACGGCAACGCCTGCAACACCCATACGGAATACGATAACCAAAAACAGATTGAGTCCGATATTGGCGATGCCGGAAAAGACCAAGGCAAAGAAGGGATAACGACTGTCCCCACGGGCGCGAAGAACGGCAGAGCCGAAATCGTAAAGCAAAAGAAACGGGTAGCCGAGCATATAAATGCGAAGATAGAGTACCGCATCGGGAAGAATTCTGTCCGGTGTCTGAATCAGTTGCAGAAGCGGTTCGGCGATGAACTGTCCCAGCCCCATTCCGAGCACACCGAAAAGAACGGACAGCACAACCGATGTTTTTACCGCAAACGGGATTTCATCCTTGCGGTTTTTGCCGATCAGACCGGCAACAAGGATATTTGCCCCGACGGACAGACCGGAGGACACCGTCACAATCAGTGCCACGATTTCCGTATTGGTTCCGACTGCCGCGAGTGCGTCTTTGTTTCCGAAATAGCCGACGACCGCGGTGTCGGCGGCATTGAACAACTGTTGAAGAATACTGCTGAGGGCAATGGGAAGCGTAAACAGCAACAGTTTTTTCGTGAGCGGTCCGTGAAGCATATCCACATCCGCAGTTTTGAAATTCATATTCGTTTCTCCTGAAAGGTTCTTGAAATAGTATACACCATGTGTTATAATATGAAAAGCGAATATTATAGATATTATAAATCGAAGAATGGAATGGATATAAAATGGAAAACCCACTGCTGAAATATCTCGCTTTTGTGAAAACCGTGGAAAAGGGCAGTTTTACAAGAGCCGCGGAGAATCTGAATTACGCGCAGTCCTCGGTCAGCAAAATGATTGCCGATCTGGAAACCGAATGGGGCATGACCTTGCTTGAGCGGAATCGGAATGGTGTTTGTCTGACCTCGGCGGGAGAGCAGATCCTGCCGTTTCTCCGCAGGCTCCTGAGCGGTTATGACGAGCTGGAAGGTCAGATTTGCCGGATGAACGGGATAGAAACCGGTATTGTCCGCATCGGAACCTTTTCCAGCGTGGCGATTAACCGGCTTCCGGACGTTTTTGCAAATCTGCAAAAGGACTATCCCGGCATTGAATATGAAATGCTTTTGGGAGATTATGATGAAGTAGAGCGTTGGATTGGCGAAGGACGAGTGGATTGTGGTTTTTTGCGACTTCCGACCCGGTCGGACTTTGAAACGGTATTTCTGAAGCGGGACGAATACAAGGTGGTACTTCCCGTCGGGCATCCTCTTGCGGCTGGCGAGGCGGTTGCGGTTGAGGCTTTGGAAGGGGTGCCTTTTCTGCTGTTGGAGCATGGAGGCAAAACCGAAGTTTCGGATTTGTTGGAGGCGTATCATGTGCATCCCGATATCCGGTTTACCACGTGGGAGGATTTTGCGATTATGGCAATGGCGGAGAAGGGGCTCGGTGTCGGAATTTTGCCGGATATGATTCTGAAGCGGATTCCGTATCGGCTGGAGATTCGTTCTCTGAAGGAGCCGTATTACCGTTTCATCGGACTGGCAATGAAAAACCGGGAACATCTGACACCGGCTGTTAAAAAATTCATGGCGTATCTGATGTCGGACCCAAACGCGGAGGAAACAAACGGAGCATAAGGAGAGCGGAATGCCTTTTGTCGGTTTCGGAGGGAAACATAGAACCGAAAAGACGGTATCCGTCTGAAAAAGCACCGGATTTCTTTCCCGAAATCCGGTGTTTTTTCAGATTTTGTATTGCGTCGGTTCCGTCCCTTACAGATGCTCCGTTGCGGTGAGTTTTTGGAACAGATCGGTGAACAAATTGTCCCGCTTGACCTGATAAACGTAGGTAATGAGGTGACGGTTCTGGACAAAAGAGTAGTGACCGTCATACTGCACAAGAGGAGAGGGAACCGTATAGGAGGACAGAAAACGATTGCCGTCATTCAACAGCCACGCAACGGCAGTCACGTCCCAGATGATGCGGCTCCACGCTTTTCCAGGAACGAAATAACGGGAGGTTTCCACTTCACGGATGGTATTGGTTGCCAGATAATCGGCAAGCGGATTTTTGCCGACGAGACGGGACTCCAACTCCGGTCTTGTTGTGCGGAATTCGGAAACCACACCGTTACAGGGAAGCTGTACGACGGGGGCACCGCATCCGAACACCACTCTTGCCGCCGCTACGTCCTGGATCAGGTTGAATTCTTTCGTGTCCGGCCAGTCGCGTGCGTGACCGCCGAGCCAGACAATCACGGTGTTTTCCCGCATGACCTCGGGAGCAAGAAGAATGGCGGAAGCCACATTGGTAATGGCTCCGATCGCGACCACATAGAGCGGATTTTCGGGAGAATATTCCGCCGCCGTATCGGCAATCACCCTTGCGGCATCCGAAATCACGGGTGTCTTTTCATCCGCGAGGTAGCTCTCGGAGCCGTGAAAGACCGGGAGATCGGTTTTCAGAAGCGCAAGAAGTTTGAGGATTTCGTCATAGCTACGTCTCATGCCGTCGGCAGGGGAGGTACTGTGTTGATTGAGAAAGGGCGCGGCACAGATCGCCCTTGTGCGAAGTTTCTCCCCGGAAAGGAGAAGATAGGAAAGCGCGAACTGGTCATCAATTTCGTTGAAGGTATCGGTATCGAGAATGACGTCGACCTTTCCGGTCGGAACCGACAGGTTTTTCAGATATTGTTCTTGATTCATGGGATTCGGAATCCTTTCATGCTTTTTTTCGCCATGCGTTGAGGTTGAACAGAATGAGAATCGGGAATATTTCCAGTCGTCCTGCCAGCATATCGAAGATGAGGACGAGTTTGGACAAAACACTGAAAGAGCCGTAGTTGCACGTCGGACCGACTGCTTCAAGTCCGGGTCCGATATTGTTGAAGCAGGAGATTACTGCCGAGATGTTGGTGCCGGCGGAGAAGCCGTCAAGCGAAATCAACACGGTGCTGACCGCGATGATGATGACATACGCCGAAAGATAGGCGTTGGTGTTGGCAAGAATTTTCTCGTCGACCACCTTGCTGCCGACGCGGACGACCTGCACCTTTTGCGGATGGAGAATTCCGGAAATGTTTCGCTTGAGTCCTTTGAAAAGAAGCAGGACACGGGCACATTTCATGCCGCCTCCCGTACTTCCCGCACAGGCACCGACGAGCATCAGCGTAAGAAGAATGGTTTTGGAGAAGGCGGGCCAAAGGTCGAAATCGACGGTCGCATAGCCGGTCGTAGTGATAATACTTGCAATCTGAAACGCCGCGTGGCGCAAGGTTTCGCCGATGCTGCCGTACAGCCCGCGTACATTGAGGGCGATGAGTGCCACCGAGCCGAACACGAGTCCGAGGTAGAAACGGAGCTCCTCGTCCCCGAAAACCGACTTGAATTTTCGCATCAGAAGCAGGTAGTAGCAACTGAAGTTCACGCCGAACAGGAGCATGAAAACCGTGCAGACGTTCTGAATATAAGGACTGTAGGATGCGATGCTGTCGTTTTTGATGCCGAAGCCACCGGTTCCCGCGGTGCCGAAGGTTGTACATACCGCATCAAAAACCGGCATCCCGCCCGCAAGCAGAAAGAGAAAATTCAACACGGTCAGGAAAATATAAGTCAAATAAAGCACCATTGCCGTCTGCCGGATACGGGGAACCAGTTTGCCGACATCCGGTCCCGGGCTTTCCGCGCGCATCAGGTGCATTGTGAAGCCTTCATTCCGTCCGCCGATGGGGATGACGGCAAGCAGAAACACCAGAACTCCCATCCCGCCCAGCCAATGGCTGAAACTGCGCCAATAGAGGATCCCGCGGGAAAGCCCCTCGACATTGGCGACGACTGAGGCACCGGTGGTTGAAAATCCGGAGACCATCTCAAACAGGGCATCGACGAAAGAAGGAATTTCCCCCGAGAGGAAGAAAGGAAGACAGCCGAGCACACTCATGGCAACCCAGCTCATGCCCACACAAATCAATCCTTCCCGAGCATAAAAGTTTTGTTTGGCACCGCGGGAAAGCCATGCCATCACAAGAGATACACAGGCAAGAATCCCGATACTTGCGGCAAAAGACCATGCGGTTTTGCCGTTGCCGGAGGAAATGCTGATAATCAGGGCGGGGATCATGAACACGCCCTCTATGGCGAGAATCAGGGCGTTGAAACGTCCCATCATTTTGTAATTCATAACTTACCCTTTATTCAAAAATATCATTGAGTTGGAGAATAACCTCATCACCGCTGACCACAATCACCACGCGGTCTCCCTCACGGAAACTGGAGTCGCCGTTCGGAATCTCGACAGCCTCATGACGTGTAATGCAGGCGATGAGGACGTTTTTGCGGAGTTTCAGATCGCGCAGAGGTTCGCCGCAATGGAGTGTCTGACTGTCGACGGGAAACTCGATTGCCTCCGCCTGTCCGTCCGCCACCGTATGGATGGTGAGTGCCGCACCTGCCTGGTTCTGCATGGCGCGGACATAGCGGACAATGGTTCCGCAACACAGTTTTCTCGGGCTGACCACGCTTCCGACGGGAAGGCTGTCCAGAAGAGACGTGTTTTCCATCCGTCCGAGTTTTGTGATGATGGCGGGAACTCCGCACGCACTGGCGTAAAGCGAAATAATAATATTGATTTCATCCACGCCGGTCAACGAAACCAGTGCGTCGCAGTCGGCAAAGCGTTCACTGTCAAGGGCTTGTTTATCGCCGGCGTCGCCTTCAATAATATCGGCACCGGGCAACAATGCGGCGAGCTGACGGCAACGTTCCGCGTCCTTTTCCAGAATCCGGACGTCAATCCGGTTGCGGGCAAGCATAGAGGCAAGGTAATAGCTGACCGTGCCGCCACCTGCCAGCATGACACGTCTGATTTTTGGCGTGACAATGCCGAGGTTTTTCAGAAGGGTTGTCAGATTTTCAAGCGGTGCCGTCACGAAGATCCGGTCCCCCTCTTCCAGCGTAAACGAACCGTCCGGCGTGATACAGATGCCGTCACGCAGAACTGCGCAGACCAGCACTTTGCATTTGACGATGCTGTACATATCCAGAAGCGAGACATGGCGGAGCTTACTGTCATCGTCGATTCTCAGCTCCACGATTTCGACTCTTCCTTTGGCAAAGGAGTCGCGTTTGAGGAATCCGGGATATTTCAGGAGGCGTTCGATCTCGATTGCCGTCTGTTGTTCGGGGTTGAAGATCATGGAAAGTCCGAATTCATCGCGCATGGCGTATGCCTGATCGATATATTCGGGGTTGCGGATACGCGCGATGGTATGGAGTTTCGGATTGAGGCGGTGTGCCGTCATACAGCACAGAAGGTTCATTTCATCGGTTCCGGTGGAAGCAATCAGTAGGTCGGCGTTTTCCGCGCCCGCTTCGCGCAGGGTTGCCGCAGATGCGCAGTTGCCGTTTACTGCCATAATGTCAAAGCGTTCCAGGCAGGAGGCGAGCACCTTTTCGTCGTTGTCGATCAGCGTCAGGTCGTAGCCCTCGGCAGAAAGTTCATCGGCAAGAGTCTCTCCCACTTTTCCATTTCCCGCAATCAGAATTTTCACGTAAAAATCTCCTTTTTGTGCGGCGTAAGCCGCGGACTATCCGTTTTCTCGGATAATTCAGTATAGCACTTTTCCCCTCTTTTGTCAATTCCCGACAGAGCAAGGCGGGGCGACAGGGCAACATCTGCCATTCGTTTTGGGAGGGTTAAAGAAGTCTTTCGCCTGTTTTACAGTCAAAAACAGCGGTGGTATAAGGAGGAAGATCTACGGCAAAGCACTTTCCGTTTTTTAAGAAAACCTTGATGTTTCCGCCCCCTGCAGTGTTGATTGCCACGATGCCACCTCCCGCAATGATGGGATCCCCCGAATCAACCCATACATGAGCATTGCACAGTTTTAAGGTTCTATGCATGATGTCACGGTTCACAGAAGGGACACCAAGCCAGATATCGTTTCCTTTTTTGGCGATGGCAGTGTCACCGTTATCATAACGGGCAAGTATTTCAGCGTCGGGGTCTTCTGCCGCAAAGAACGGCGAACAGAGTCCGTCGGGAATACGGATTTCGGTTCCGTTCAGAAGTCCCGTGCCGTGAATTACCGTAGCACGGTTGCTTCTTTTGATTTTCATTCCCACGGTTTCGGAGATGTTGTCCTCATGCAGCGTTTTGCCGTTGCAAAAGCCATCGGCATAAAGATGAACTCGTGTCATATTTGCTGTCAGACGTTTGTTTGACAGGCGTTCCGCTTCGGATTGCAGAAAGCAATTCACAAAAATCACACACCGGTACTGTTCCGGGTCGATAAGTTCGAGATCCTCTTCGTAAATACAGGCATAAGAAACACCGCAACGGGCAATTGCCTCATGAATCTCGTATTCGGGATCGGCAACGACCGAGCGACAGAAGAAGGACTTTGTACTGTATACCAACAGAACATCCGCCAAGGGTTTACAATCCGTTTTTGTGATTCTTTCCGCAATATGCTGCAACTTTCCGACTTCCCGAATCAAAGGGGCGCTCTCCCACCAGCCGATTTTTTTATAGATACTGCCCAAATTCGCAAATTTCGGTTGTTGGTTAACGAACTGCGGAATGACGCGATGATCATAGTACCAAAGCCCCTGTCCCGCACAAAGCGGTTGCAGGACATTGCGTCGGAGTGTTGCGACAGTGCTTGCGGTGTTTCGGATGTCTCCGCCGAGTTCGGGAACACATTCGGGGTGCTGATCCATTTCGGTAAGCCACAGAATTTTGTGAAGACGTGCCGATTCAAGTATCCCGCGTTGCATGGGAACGGCTTCGGCTTTTCGGTTTTCAAGATAGCAGAAAGGTCCGCAAAAAAATCAACGATTCCTTGTGCCTCATACAGCATTCGCGGTATCAGATGACCGCCGATGGGCGTATAGATCCCCCAACACCGAAATAATAGCCGTAAAAGGCTCCGGCGAGTTTGTCAGGCAATTTTTCTTTCACGGTTTTACAGAATCTCAATATGGCGTTCGGGGCGCAGGTCTGGAGGCACTCTTGCGAGTCCATGGTGTCTTTTGATTTCCCGGGGTCTCTGAAAAAGCCGTCGTCTCCGTCCCGGAAGGTCTCGGGACGAAATTCTGCGGTTTCAAATGTCACATCGGGATTTTGCCATGCCTCCCGCAGTGCGGTCTCGGTTTTATACTTTCGTACAAGGTAGTTTTTGAAATATTGCTTCATGGGTGTGGAGATGTCGGTTCCCCATTGATGCCATTCTCCGTAAATTCCACACGCAATCTGAAAACCGAGCAACATATCTTCTTCCGGACTTCCTTTTATGGCATCGCAAAGCAATGCCAGTTTTTCACACGCCTCCCGGATCCATTTTTCGGAAGCAAGACTGGCGCGGAGGTGATGTGCCGCATCGTTTCGGATCAGACGATCGGATTCTCCGTCATCTGTCCCGGGAAGATCTCCGCGACGTGTGCGATAGACCACACATTCCGAGCCACCAGTAAGGAGGGTTGACATGCAATCTTAACAGCACTTTGGCATCGCCAACGGCATCGCAAACATTGGATATTTCTGCCAGAATCGCGGACGGGTCGTATTCGGTCGTTTTGTGCCAGCCCGTACACAGATTAGCATCTGCATTTACAAGTTGAACCCCCCGCTTCGGAAAAGAGTCGGATATTGCGTTGGGCATAAGCACTTCCGCTGGCGGAGGCGGGCATATCGCTCAACCCGTACAGAACAGGCACAACGGGTTTTCCGTTTACGGTAAGATGCATCCGGTTGTTTTTGCAGAATGTGGTCACTTTAAGCATGGCGGTTGTGTTCTCCTGTTGACGATTTTGATGGAATATGTTATAATAATACCACACATGAAAGAAAAAGTAAAGTCCTGCTGTAAAAAGGAGATAGTTATGATTTTTGATATTCGGTGTTACGGCGCGGTTGGAGACGGAAACAGTATGAACACGAAAGCCATTCAGGCTGCCATTGACGATTGTTATCGGAACGGCGGCGGAAGCGTGTTGGTTGCCGGTGGAAGTTTTGTGACCGGAACCGAAAGATAATGTGGACTTTCATCTGGCGGCTGACGGTATACTTTTGGGTTCTGCCGATTGTGACGATTACCTTGAAAGAGAAAATGTAAAACATGTTGAAAGCAAACTTTTGCCGAGGGAACGGAATGCTTGTCTCATATTTGCCGAAGAAGCGAAAAACATTTCCGTCACGGGAGAAGGAACGATTGACTGCAACGGGCATCATTTTGTTGAACCTGTTGTGCCGGGCAGTACGAGAGCATGGCCGTATTCACGGATTCAGGCACCAACGCCTCCGAGAGTGGTTTTCTTCACCGGATGTTACAATGTCTCGGTAAAAGATGTTACGATGATAAATCAACCGTCCGGGTGGTCTTATTGGATACACGATTGTGATTATGTGTGTTTTGATCGGGTAAAAATCAAAGCGGAAGTGGATTATCCGAATAATGACGGCATACATATCAATTCCAGCCGGAATGTTACCATATCGAATTGCATGATAACCTGTGGGGACGACTGCATTGTGGTAAGGGCAAACAACGCATCTCTTGCTGAAAACAGAATCTGCGAAAAAGTGACCGTTACCAATTGTAATCTGACAAGTTACTCGGGAGGAATCCGGATCGGTTGGATCAACGACGGGGTTATCAGAAATTGCGTGTTTTCCAATATTGTTATGACCGATACATCGGTTGGGATCAGCATCCTTTTGCCGGGACGCGGAGAGAAACGCATTCCGGATGAGGGGCGCGAGGATACTTTGATAGAGCAACTTTTGTTTCAGAACATTGTGATGGATGGTATGTATTCCGCACCGATTTTCATTAAAGTGGAAAATAACATACACACACGTTGCGAGGCAATAAGAAATCTTCGTTTTTCCAATGTCAGGGCGAGAGGGCTTGAATTGCCGTATATTACAGGGCGAAAGGATTGTCTGCTTAAGAACATTTTTTTGAAGGCTGCAGTTTTGAAAGGATAGACGGGAACTCTTTTGAACGTCGGAGCAGTCATGGTGCGCTGGCATTCTGGGATAATGAATATCATTCGTTTTATATCCGATATGCCGAAAATGTTGTGATGAGTAATACCGATGTGACTGTCAATTGAGATATCCCACGCTGAGAATTTGGCAATGTTTGGTAGAGCGGAAGCGTCTCTCGCATTTCAATAGAATTGAGGGGAAACTTTACTGAATTTTATTCTATAAACCTTCGGAGGAGATTCGGCATGAAAATATCAACAAAGGGACGCTATGCGCTCCGTATGCTTTTGGATTTGGCGGAACATCGGAATGACGGCGTTGTCGCGCTGAAGGATATTGCCGAGCGACAGGGAATATCCAAAAAATATTTGGAACAGATTATTCCGATTCTGAATCAATCCGGCATTTTGCAGACCGTTCGTGGTTCGCAGGGGGGCTATCGGCTTTCCCGATCCCCGGACAACTATACGGTCGGAGATATTCTTCGCCTGACAGAGGGAAGTCTGGCTCCCGTTCCATGTGCGGATGAAGATCCCGTCAGATGTGAGCGAAGCGAGGATTGTGCCATGCTGTCGGTTTGGCAGGGATTGAATAAGGTCATTCGGGATTATCTTGACAGTATTACTTTGCAGGACATCCTGGACAGGCACAGAGAACAATCCGGGAATGATTATGTAATCTGAAAAAAATCCGCCCGCCTTTGGGAAAAGGCGGGCGGATTTTTTTCATGGTTTTGGGGACGTTTCCCGTTTGTCAGTCCGAAAACATCGGTGTGGAAAGGTATCTTTCGCCGGTATCGGGAAGAAGGGCAACAATGATTTTTCCCTTGTTTTCCGGACGTTTCGCAAGTTCCGCTGCGGCAAAAACTGCCGCACCGGAGGAAATTCCGACAAGCACGCCCTCGTGTCTTGCCAATGCTCTGCCCGTTTCAAACGCATCCTCGTTCTCCACGGGAATGATCTCATCGTAAATTCCGGTGTTCAGCGTGTCCGGAACGAAGCCTGCTCCGATTCCCTGGATTTTATGCGGTCCGGGAGTTCCTTTGGAAAGAACGGGAGAGCCTGCCGGCTCGACGGCGACGACCTTCACATTCGGATTTTTACTCTTGAGGTATTCACCGACACCGGACAAAGTGCCACCGGTACCGACTCCCGCAACAAAAATATCGACCTTGCCGTCGGTGTCTTCCCATATCTCCGGACCGGTTGTGCGGAAATGGGCGGCAGGATTTGCCAGATTGGTGAATTGGCTGGGAATAAAGCTGTGCGGTGTTTTTTGCGCAAGCTCCTGTGCCTTCGCAATGGCACCCTTCATCCCCTTTGCTCCCTCGGTCAGCACGATTTCGGCACCGTATGCCTTCAGAAGATTGCGTCTTTCAACACTCATGGTCTCCGGCATGGTAAGAATGATTTTATATCCTCTCGACGCGGCAACGGCGGCAAGTCCGATGCCGGTATTGCCGCTGGTCGGTTCAATAATTACCGAGTCCGGCTTCAGGTCGCCCTTGGCTTCCGCCTCGTCGATCATTGCCTTGGCAATTCTGTCCTTGACGCTTCCCGCCGGATTGAAGTATTCCAGTTTTCCGTAAACGGTGGCACCGAGATTTTTTTCGCGGATATAGTTTGTGAGTTTCAGAAGCGGCGTTCTGCCTACTAGATCTGTGATTCTGTCATATGTTTTCATGATTTGCAACTCCTTGTTCTGTAATTTTTATTTTGTCTTTTGACTTTGGGTTTCTTCGTGAAGATGCCGTGTCAACATCGGAATTTCATAAATCTTGGTTTCAAAAAGAACGCCTCCATTGCTAACTTATTAAACCTATCAACTTTGTAGGTATTATATCACATTTATGTTATCTTGTCAAGGCTTTTTTGAAAAATTTTGAAATTTAACGTTAAAAACGTCTGTGCAGAAAATCGCTTATCCACAATTTGGTATATGCGTACAGATCCTCCAGCCCAACGGGGGACAGTCCGCGGCAGTATTTGACATATTCACAGAGAAGTCCCTCCACGAACACTGCGATGTCCAGTTCAAGATACGCTTTGTTTTTGACACGCCCATCGCGGTTACAAAGTTCCAGAAATTTGTTCGTGGCGATACTCGTCAGCTTTTTTGCCGCAAACAGAAGTTCATTGGAACGACACAACAGTTTGTAATTTTCATCATTTTCCCTTATATATTGGAAAAAAATATCGACAAACTGCTCTGCGTCGGAGGCTTCCAGCAATTTGGCATTGTCAAAGAAGCGGTCAATCAGCTCATTTTCATAGTCTTCGGCTACGCCGTAGGTATCGTCATAATGCGCGTAAAACGTACCGCGGCTGATTTCCGCTCTGGCGCACAGTTCGCTGACTGAGATTCCGGATATTTCTTTATATTCCGAAAGCATTTCGGCAAACACCCTTTTAATTAACCGTTTGGTCTTGGCGGAGGAGCGGTTCAGATTTTTGACTTTCATAGAATTTTCCTTTACACTTTTATACACAGTGTCAAAATGTTAACGTTGACAACGTTTTTGCTCTTTTGTTTCCTGACAAAATTATTATAATACAACAGTGTTGAGATGTCAACAGTGTTTATTAAATAATCAAAAAAGAACAGGGGGAAACATATGCACACGATAGAAGTGGAGCATCTGACCAAGGACTACGGTTCCGGGCGAGGCGTGTTTGATGTCAGCATTGCCGTGGATCGGGGAGAAGTGTTCGGCTTTCTCGGTCCCAACGGTGCCGGCAAGTCCACTACCATCCGACATCTGATGGGATTTTCCAAACCTGACAGCGGAAGCACAAAAATCGAAGGGATGGAAACCTTTGACCGCTATTATGATGTGTTGGGACACGTCGGATATATTCCGGGCGAGATCGCATTGCCCGCGGGACTGACCGGATGGGAATTCATCCGCATGATGCAGAATTTGCAGAAGATTCACAACGAGGAGCGGCTCGGTGCCATGCTGAAGCTCTTTGAGCTGGAGGACGAGGTTCTCCGTGGGGAAACCAAGCGGATGAGTCTCGGTGTAAAGCGAAAACTGGCTGTGGTTACGGCGTTCATGTCCGATCCCGACGTTCTGATTCTGGATGAGCCGACCAGCGGGCTGGATCCTGTGATGCAGGAGAATTTTATCCGTTTTATTCATGAGGAGAAGAAGAGGGGAAAGACCATTTTGCTTTCCAGCCACATCTTTTCGGAAATTGATTCCACCTGTGACCGCATTGCCATCATCAAGGACGGAAAAATCGTATCACAGTTTGTGGCGGACGATCTGAAGCACGCCACGCGCAAGTATTACACCGTGACCTTTGCCGATGCGGAGGCAAAAGCGGAATTTTTGAAGAAAGCGACGGGGCTTGGGTCTCTCGGATTGATTCGGGAGGAACAGACCGAGGTGTATCTGTCCGTTGAGGACAGCGATCTGAACGCGCTGATTGCACTGTTGGCGGCATCGCGTGTGGTGACATTCAGCAACCGCCGTGAAACGTTGGAGGACTACTTCCTTGCGTTTTACAAAGAGGATAAGGATTTCGGAGGTGCTTTGAAATGAGTGTGATCGATTGCGAAAAACTGACCAAGGATTTCGGCGACGGACGCGGCATTTTCGATCTGAACCTGAAAATCGAAGAAGGGGAAATGGTCGGGTTTGTCGGCACCAACGGAAGCGGCAAGACCACCACGATCCGCAACATTCTGGGATTCCTCAGACCGACCTCGGGCAGTGTGTGTGTAAACGGGCTTTCCTCGTGGGAACACGCAAGCGAGATTGCCAAAAGCATCGGCTATGTGCCGGGGGAGATTGCCTTTCCGGATCTGAAAACCGGCATTGATTTTCTCAGATGTCAGGCAGACTTTCTCGGCTTGCGGGATATGAGCTATGCCAACGAGCTGATAGAGCGTTTGCAATTGGACCCGCGGGCGGGACTGAAGCGGATGAGCAAGGGCATGAAACAGAAAACTGCACTGGTGGCGGCTCTGATGAACAACGCACCGATTATTCTGCTGGATGAACCGACGACAGGGCTGGATCCTCTGATGCGTATGACATTTCTGGACATCATCCGGGAAGAACACCAAAAAGGAAAGACCATCTTTATGAGCAGCCACAGCTTTGAAGAGTTGGAAACCACCTGTGACCGTGTGGCATTGATCAGTGACGGACACATTGTGGATGTATGCCGTATGAGCGATATTACCGGGCGTCCGGTCAAAGAATTCAAGATTGAATTTCACACCGAGGCGGACTACCGGAAATTCCTCGGAGAGCGGTACGAGGTCATTCGGAACCAGCCGCAATATCATCAGGCAACCATCCGGATTCCGGCGAATGAGACGGCAGCTCTTTTGGGGTCTTTGAAAAATTACAACGTGAAGTTTATTTCGGAGCTGCCCTATACGCTTGAAAAACATTTCAAAAATATTCTGTTTGCAAAAAAGGAGAACGAGAGCCATGTTCAGTAAGGCACTTTTCAAGCAGTCCTGCAAGGCGAACGGCACCATGTGGGCAATTATTACCTTTGCGGTCTGCTTTATGCTCGCCTGCGTCATGCTGATTTCCGGCAACGGAAATATCGGCGAGGTCAAAAATTCGATTCAGGACACCATTATCACCAAGGAGATCGATGCCGGGTTGGAAAAACGCGCGTTGAACTACTACAACAACGCGACAGACGGACTTTCCCGTTTCGACCGGTTGTTTGCCGAAAATGCCACCGAGACGCTTTCCTATCTGAAGTGGCTTTCGGCAAAGCCGGAGGAGGCGCAGATTCCGGACCCCGAGCAGTATGCACTTGCCGTGCAGCAGTGGATGAGTGCGCAGCCGGAACTCGGAACCGAGGCGGGCAAGAGTCTGGAGCAGGCGGTCGGTGAATGGCAGACTGCGAAGCCCGACGTTTCCGCATTTGATTCCGTCGAAGCCTATCGGAATGCTATGACCGAGTGGGCGGCGGCATCTCCCGCAACGGCGGAGAATGCTGTCAGAATTGCGTATGCGGCGGCGGTGGACGATTTGCAGAAAGCCGTATATGAAAAGGCACTCGGCATCAATCCCGCTTATACACGGGAGTCGAACGAGGCGCAGGAAATGCTGGGCAGCGTAATGTACGCACTCAACCCGAACGGAATGTTCAACGATTCTTTCTATCTCAAACACGAAAGCCGGGCACCGGAGGAATATGACTATCTGTCTGTGATTGCCCATATTCAGGCGGGAGACGCGGAAGCCTATCTGACGGGAGAGGAAAGAAACGATTACCGTGCGGAGCGGGCGGAGGACTGCGTATCCATGTTTCTTGCCGGCAATATGACCGAGGCGGAGAATGTGGAGAAAATTGTCAAAGAGCTTTCCGATTTCGGCGTGACGATGGAGAAATACAACCGTTTCGGTTATACCTACGACTCTATCAAACATCTTGCCAACACTGCCGTGATTACCTATGGCAACCGTTTGTCCTATGAAAAGGAGCTGCTTGCCGAGCGTCGGGAAAACGGGGAATTTGCGGAGGATGCGACATATGAAAAGGCGATTGCGGACAAAACAGAAGAACTGGCAGCGGAAGTGTCCGGCAGTCTGTTGTCCGCTCTCCCGCAGGAGGTTTCGGACGCTTTGGAGGAGATCGGAAAGGCAGATCTGTATACTTTGATTGTCGGCTCGATCTTTTACAAACTCGCAGGACTTCTTCTGCCGATCATCTACATGATCATGGTTTCCAACAACCTGATCGCCGGACAGGTGGACAGCGGTTCTATGGCTTACGTGCTATCCACTTCCACCAAGCGCGGCACAGTTGTGTTTACGCAGGCGATGTATCTTATCGGTTCTTTGCTTGCCATGTTCTGTCTGACAACGGCAACCGGTTGTATATGCCTGTCCGTTATTACGGAGGAGGTTTCGCTGACCTACAAGACCTTGATTCTGCTCAACGTCGGTGCGTTTCTTGTGCTGTTCGCGCTCTCCGGGCTTTGCTTCTTTACGTCCTGTTGGTTTGACCGGAGCAAGCGATCCATGGCAATCGGCGGTGGACTCAGTATATTTGCACTGGTTGCTGCCATGCTCGGATTGTTCGGGAGCCCCGTCATCCCCTCGGTTGTACGGCTTGACAGTCTGAACAACTTCAACTACGCAACCATCATTACGTTCTTTGATGTTATCTCGATTATGGACGGCACCGATACCTTCCTTTGGAAATTCGCGGTTCTTGCGGGGATGGGTCTTGTCGGGTACATTGTCGGTTCTGTGAGATTTACCAAAAAGGATCTGCCCCTATAAGGCGGAAAAACAAAAAACAGGAGGATTTTTAAAATGCTTGAATTTGCAAAATTGTGTAAGGAATACGAGAAACTCTCCGCAACGGAGAGGGGACTTCTTTTGGCGGAAAGCTCTGTGAAGGTTCTTGCCAAGCTGAAATTGCTGGATTTGCCCGGGGTGGATCCGATCTATACCCTGGCAGGGTTCATCCTCGGCTCGGTCGTGGCGGACGGACGGGTCAACGAGCAGGAATATCTGTTGATTTATCCGGCATTGTTGCACGTGTTCGGAGATGACTTTGATTTTGAGAGCGTCAAAGAGTCTTTCCACAAGGATCGGGACAGCCGGAATATTCTGAAGGAATACACAGAGGAAATGGTTTCGCTCCTTTCGCTGGCGGATGAGAGTCTGCAGAGGGATCTGATTGTGCTTTGCCTGTGCGTAGTTACGGTTGACGGGAAAATTTCACTTCGCGAGCGGAATTATATCCGGAAGCTCTGCCGGGCATAAACTATGGTTTTACCGGTGCCGGTTGCTTCTGCCGGCATCGGTACGGGAGACGGAGGCAATGTATGTACTTTTTCATTTTCGGGGAAAGGTCATTCCTCTGTTCCTCTTTCCGGAACGACAGGAAGCGGTTTCCGAGAAAAGAAAAGGGATACAGAAGAATACTTTCGGAAATCAGATCGGTCAGTTCCCGGTTGATGTCGAAGCCCTTTCGCCAGAATTCCAACAGTTCCTCACAGTCGGGAAAGTAAAAAAGGGAGGCGTGATTGTCTTTTCGACGATTTTGGATATTGTCCGAAAGCGGCGGTTGAGAATGCGCGCGGTTGTTTCCGCAGGTGTGGCATTGTCGGCGTTGATGATGATGTTGCTGTGACTTTTCGGTTGACATCATCATCGGTTGCTTTCGCTGTATTTCCGAAATCCGAAAGAAATTGAGGGAAGAATGTCGGAAAAAGGGGAAAGAATTGGCAAAAAAAGAAAAAGTTTTTCGTCAAAAAGTATTGACAAGAATGGGAAAACGTGATATACTATTTAAGCATCCAAAGGAGTCTTCGCCGGAATGGCGGAACTGGCAGACGCCCGGGACTTAAAATCCCGTGATACGAAAGTATCGTACGGGTTCGATTCCCGTTTCCGGCACCAAAAAAATATATCGCGGGGTAGAGCAGCCTGGTAGCTCGTCGGGCTCATAACCCGGAGGTCGTGAGGTTCAAATCCCACC
>CAKSSY010000032.1 GCA_934489945.1 uncultured Eubacteriales bacterium | reverse complement strand
GCCGTGGTGGAATCAAACTCTTGTGGATGAACTGACTACATATGGTGCATTGTTCTTCCTTGCGGGAGATCTGTTGGTCTCGGAGACTGCACAGGGATTCTGTTTGTTCTTCAACAAAGATCTTTTCAATGAAAAATTTCCTTCGGTCGGTACGAACGCGCTGTATCAGACGGTTCGCGATCAGAAATGGACGATAGAAACTCTTACCGATTATGTTTCCGGAGTCTGGGACGACACCAATTCCAACGGTATTATTGATGACGGTGACGTGATGGGATGGAACGGACTTGGCGGCGTATCCGACGGCGGTATGGATAGCTGGATATATGCACTCGGTCTGAATATTACAAAACCCAACGCCTATGGTGAGCCGGAGATTTCCATTATTTACGATCCCGACACGGTTCCCGCTTATGAGCTTGTCAAAAAACTGTATATGGAAACAAAAGGTTCGTATGGTTCTTCGGATCTGACCACGGTTTGTACAGAGACTTTGATGAAGAACGGGAATTTGCTTTTTGACCGTGTTACGCTTAACGAAGGTGCCGGCATGCGGGATTCTGCGGTCAATTACGGTGTTCTTCCTATGCCAAAGCTGAATGAGGAACAAGAAGAGTATCGCACGATTTTCTGTAACAATGCCTCTCTCTTGGTTCTTTGTTCGAATCTTACCGACGAAAAGGCAAAGATTGTCAGTGCTTTGATTGAACTGATGTCTGCATCCTCATATAAAACGGTTACGCCTGTTTACTATTCTACCGTGCTTCAGGGGATTTACTCAAAGGATCAGGCAGATGCCGAAATGTATGATATGATTCTCAAGTCTTTTGTTGCGGACTTCGGCTTTGCGTATTCTACTATGAGTCTGAACGAGGTCGGTTCGATTTTCCGCGACGTTTCCAAAACCTGTGACATCCGCACGAAAATTGAGTCCAAGAAGCAAAGTTACGAAACTGCACTGGAACAACTTCTGAAAGCATTGGAGGAAGTTTCTGGATAATCTGCCGTATTTGCGCGAAGAAGGGCACACAAGTCCCTTCTTCGCAGAATTTATGAATCTATGTTGAAAGGATTTTTTATGAAAGCAAAACAAACCCTTTCCCTGCTTCTTGCCTTCCTGTTTCTCGTTTCGGCGGTGATTATCGTTCCCGCAGCGGCAAAAGCGGAAGACGATCTGAAATGGGAGATTGATCTGAGCCGTGGAGATACGATTGCCGATGGTGAGGGATATCACGTCAGAAACGGAGCCGAATTGGTTTCGTATGACGGAGAAAAATGCCTGAAATTTACCTGCCATAATCTTTTTATCGAAGATACGCAGAACAAGCTCGTCAAATGTGACACCTTTTATGTGGATTACGATGTTTATTTTGCGGCATTTCCCGTCGGAACGCGGGATGGACTTACCTCCGACCAGTATCCGATTGCAATTTTTACATGGATTGCGGATTCGGACTACAGTCGCTCCATTCGTATTGACAGTCAGGGAAATCTGTTCTATACCCGATATACCACTTCGGCAATCGGAGCAAAACTGGAATTGAAAAAATGGTACAATTTCCGCTTTGCGATTACACCGCAGACGGGTGCATTTGAAATCTATCTTGACAATCAGCTCATTTTTACGAAAAATTATAAAGCTCTGTTTGATACGGAAAAATCATCGGTTCGTTTCTTTGATCCCGCATACGAATATGAGGCATATGTCAAGAATATTTCGGTCTATTCCAAAAGCGGGTATTCGATCGTTGTCGGAGTAAATAAGGAAGAAAGTGCCGACTATCTCGGATATCAGACCACAAAGCCCTCCAATGGGACGTTTGATGTTCGCTTTTTGTCCGCTCTTTCCAAATTCGATGAATTTAACACGGTTGGCTATGACATAACGATCAAGACCGTGGACCAGGACGGAAATGTCACGGAAAAGAGGGAAAAGGCGAATCGGTACCTCGTTTATGAGGATATTTTGGCAGATGGCAAAAAGGTGTCCGCCGAGGAATTGGACACCAATTATCTTTCTCTTTTCACTATCAAAGGAGTGAACGCGAAGGCACTTGCCATTGCGTTTGTGATCCGCCCCTACGCGGTGAAAGACGGACTTCGGATTTACGGAAACGCCAAAATCATGTATTATATCGGGAAGACCGAAGATGGATATCCGATTCTCTCCGAATCGTTTGCGGAGGAGAAAATGAAGGATATTTCTGCCTGCGAGGACACTTATATCCGTTATTTGCGCGGGAATGAGGTGCACGGAACCGAAAATACGATAGAACTGAAAAACAATGGCGAAGGAAGCGGCAATACCAGAATCGCATATTTTAAATTTGAGATTCCGAAGGAATCCGAGGAGTCTTTGATGAATGCCGAATCCATTCGTTTTCGTGTTTGGCTGACGAGTACGAGAGACCCGATGACAGAAGAAGAAAAAGCCAACGATGGTATCGAGGCACTGGTTACCGCTACAACGGCAGATTGGAGCGAAAATACACTTACGGCAAATAATGCCGGCAGAGAAGTGAAAAATATAAAGACGATCGGAAAAATGATTTTTTCCGGTATCGGCTTCATGGACTGTGACGTTACGGAATACGTACAGCAGTCTCTTCTTGATAATATTTATACGATCTCCTTCAGAGTGGAGAACACAGCAGCAGACGGATCCAACCCTCAGACGGTTTTGATGTCCAAAGAGGGAGATCCGGAAAAAGCGGCAAATCTTTGCGTGGTAACGTATGCTGATCAATTGGTGAGCCAGCATGAATGGAATCTGTCGAAGATTTCCAATTTCGGTTACGAACCGTGGGGATATGCAGAGCAGATTGTATCCGAGTGGATGAATGGCGGCAAGGACGCGGTTTATGCGGCAGACAACAATGAAGTGTTTGAGCTTACCCCTGTGGATATTACTTCTCCGAACGGTGCGCACACGGTTCTCACCCCCGGCAGGGGAACGGGAAATCCACCTTCCGGAACATATGAGAATCAATATGCCCGCACAATCGACTCTCTGATTCAAACAGGATACAATGAGGTTTCGAAGGAGAACGAAAGTCAATTCGATGTATATGGCGGTGTTGTCAATGCCGCCGTCAAGGGAAATGCCACAGGTTTCTTCCATATGGAGATACTTGACGGACGTCACTATATCATTGATCCGCTCGGGAATCCTTTCTTCGTAACCGGGTTGAACGCTCTCAATGCCGGTTCGACACAAAATCAAAGAGATGTGATGTTGTCAAAGTACGGAACGAAAGAAAATTACTGGACCTCCATGACCGAGACACTCAGAAAAATCGGCATTAACACCGCGGCATACAGTTCTTCCGATTGTACCACTACCGCAACGCCTATCAATATTTTTGGCAGCATCAGTGGTATTGACAGTTATATGGCAAGCCTTGCACTCAGCACGACGACTGGCGGTTCTGCCGGGTATGCTCAGAATAATACGATGAACGTATTTGATCCGGATTTTGTTACCTTTGCGGAAACTTCAAATGCCGATTATCTCAAGGCAAATGCGAATAATGACAAAATTATCGGATATACCTCGGACAACGAATTGCCGAAGGACAACAAGATGCTGTTGAATTACCTGACGCTGGATCCCGATGTTCCTTATAATGCCTTCTCCTACGCAACGGCATGGACATGGCTTGCCGCCAGGACAGGGAAGACAGATCCGTCTGTAAACGACATAAACCCGGAGTATTATGAAGAATTTAAAGCCTTTGTATTCTCCAGACTGTTTAAGACAATTTCCGATGTCATCCGGAAATACGATCCGAATCATATGTATATCGGAACCCGCGCCGACTCGCTTAATAAGACCAGTGAAGGTTATCTTCGCGCAGCCGGAAAATATTGTGATCTGTTGACCATCAATATGTACGACGGTATGGAGCCTTCGGTAAGCACGATGGCGACGATTTACCGCTACTCGGGTAAGCCCTTTGTTGTGACCGAATTTTACGCGAAGGCAGAGGGGGCTTATGACATGAATGGTCAACTTCTTGCCAATCAACAAAACGCCGGATGGTTGGTCAAGACACAGCAGGACCGCGCCGCATACTATGAGAACTATACGCTTCTCCTTTTGGAATCCCGATATTGTCTCGGTTGGGTTTGGTATCGATTCCAGGACAACGATCAATCTCTGTATACCAACGACGGTGGAAAGACTCTTCTTCGTGTCTGGGAAAGAGGAGCAGGGTATGAGGTCAAGAGTTATATTGATCAGAATGGAAAGGTTGTGCAAGCGTCCGGTACGGAAGTTAAAATTCACAAGGGCGAGATCGATACATCGAATCTCGGTTCCAACAAAGGCATCGTGGATAACAAAATGAATTTTTACGAGCCGATCTGTAATTCCATTACCCGCGTTAACGCAAATCTGTTTCAACTCATTCGGTATCTTGATGGTCTTCATTCATAATTAGAATTTATTTGATAACAATCCCCCCTTGAATATGGTAAAGCCAATGGCTCATATCAAGGGGGGATTAAAATAAATTTTGGTCTGTTTTTTATACTCCCTCTCCCGTAACGGTAAAGTTTTCTTTACGGAGGGGAGCTTTTTTATATGCAAGCGGCGAAACTCCGTATTGCCGCCGGAAAGCGGCAGAGAAGGAATACACGGAAGCATAATGCAATGCTTCCGCCGTTTCTCCGACGCTGTATCCGTCATGTAGCAACGCCCGTGCAGTTTCCATCCGTTGGTGGCGGTAATAGTCCGAAAGCGTGCGGCAGGTAGTGGTGGAAAACAGCTTGGAAAGTGTAGAATACTCATAACGAAATTCCACGCACAGTTCCCGCAGAGAAGTCATCGTGCCGATGTGCGTGTTGATGTAATTCATGATGGCTGCCGTCAGTATTTATGCCTGCCCCGGTTTATGGAAATCCTTTCCGCCCGGGAAATACCGTCGGATCAGGCGAATCAATACGCCGTCAAGAAGTGAAGCACAGTATTCACCGTGAAATGCCTCATCTCCGCCGATTTCATAAATCGCACAGGCAAGGGCGGAGAGGATCTCCTCATCACGAAAAAGGCGATCTTCAGGGGCTTTGAACTGCTTGGTAATACGCTCTAATTGATAACGAAATGCTTCGTTTACGGTGTCAAACGCGAAAAAGTGATATCGGAGCGGAGCGGTAGACTCGGAAACGATTTTGTGTGTGTCAAAAGGGAAGGAGACAAAAATATCTCCGCTCTTTACGGCACTTCCCACACCGTTGGCAAAAACCTTCCCCTTGCCGCCGACCACTGCCGTCACTTCAAAAAAGTTTTTATGCATGTGCGTGTCGCACCCGCCGTGCTCATCACAGTAAAGCGTACCAAGCTGATAAACCAGTAAATCGCCGTATGTTTCCGGGGTTTCCAAAAACACGTGGTTTATATGGTATTTTCGCATACATTTTCACCTTTTTCTTTGATTATATCATTTTTTACCATCTTCGTCAAGGCGCACAATCCATAAAAAGTTAAAAAATATGCCAATCCAATCTATTGTACCAACCGGCTTTGCGTATTAAAATAAAAGCAAAGGGACCGAAGCGGTACCATAAAAAAACAAAGGAGAAAAACGATGAAAAAAATAGGTATCGGTGTGATTGGCTGCGGGCGCATTTTCCGGCACTGGCGAAAATGGAGAATGTACGGGTCAAATATGCTTGTGACCTGATCCTTGATAAAGCACTTGACGCTAAGAAGGAGTATCCTTTTATCGAGCAGACTGTGACCGATTATAAAACCGTACTTGCGGACCCCGAGGTAGAGGCAGTGCTGGTGTTGACGCCGAACTTTGTGCACTATACTGTTACGATGGATGCGCTGGAAGCACACAAGCATGTTTTGTGCGAAAAGCCGATCACCGTAAACTACCCGCTTTCTCTTGAAATGGCGAAAAAAGCAGAAGAGTCCGGTAAAATCCTCAATATCGGCGTTTGTAATCGCTTTTTTGCCCCGGTAGAGACTCTTGCGCATATGGTGCAAGAGGGGCGTTTCGGAAAGGTGTATCAGGTGAATTGCTCTTTTCGTGAATTTCGCTCCATTCCCGGACTTGGCGGTGCATTTACTACCAAAGCGCAGTCCGGAGGCGGCGTGCTGATTGACTGGTGGGTACACTTTTTTGATCTGATTCTGTATATTCTTGGCGGGGCGACCGTGAAATCGGTTTCCGGTGCTGCGTATAGCGAGATGGCAAAAAAATGACCGCTTACCGCTACAAAAATATGTGGGCAGAGGACACTGCCGATTTTCAGCACGGAATCAATGATGTGGAGGACTATATTACCGGTTTTGTTCGCACGAACGGTGCCAATATCACCTTCAACGGCGCATGGGCACAGAATATCGAAAAGAATGAGATGTATGTGGATTTGCTTGGCGACAAGGGTGGCGCACGGTATGAGTATCGGAAGGGCTTTACGTTTACCGATGGCTCTACTTTACGAAGCGAAACTCCGGAGATTGCAAACGAGGATATGTATCTGTGTGAGGACCGCGCGTTTTTGGAATCTGTGTGTACCGGTGTAAAGAACAAGGGCAACATTGAATATGTGTTGGAAAAGGCAAAATTGCTTGATGCAATCTATCGTTCCGCAGAGGAAGAAAGGGAGATTATACTCGGATGACAAGAATCGGTTTTATTGACTATTATCTTTCCGAGTGGCATGCCAACAACTATCCGGCGTGGATCCGACGATACAACGAAGAGCACGGAACGGACTTTGAAATTGCTTACGGATGGGGAGAATCGGATGTTTCTCCCGTGACGGGAAAAACTACGACAGAGTGGTGTGCGGAATTTGGCGTTACGGCGTGCGGGAGTATTGCCGAAGTGTGCGAGAAAAGTGATGTGCTGATGATTCTTGCACCTTCAGATCCCGACAGGCATTTACCTTATGCAAAGGTTGTTTTGCCATTTGGCAAGCCGACTTATATTGACAAAACCTTTGCACCGGATCTTGCCACGGCAAAGGAGATTTTTGCGCTGGCGGAACAGTACGGTACGCCCTTTTTCTCTATTTCGGCACTCCGTTATGCGGAGGAATTACACGGAATTGATGCGGCGACAAATGTGATTGTGAGTGGCGGCGGAAACAATTTTGCCGAGTATCTGATTCACCCATTGGAAATGGCGGTGCATATGATGGGAACCGATGCCGCACGCGTTCGTACCGAACGGCAGGGAAGCCAGTACCTTGTGCGTGCGGATTTTGGAAGCGGACGCTTTGCCACGGTTGTCTTTGCGCCGAAAGCGAAGTTTGCGGCGGAAGTGGAATGTGCGGACGGCACGCATCTGCACGCGACCATCCGCTCGGAATATTTCTATGCGTTGATTTCGGATATCTGTCGCTTTTTCACGGAGCGGACGCTCTCGTTTGATCCGACAGAAACTTTGACCGTGGCGGCACTGCGAGAGGCGGCATTGTACAGCCGCGGCGAGTGGGTGACATTGTCCGGGGAGGGCGCACGATGAAATTCGGAGTGATTACCGACTGCTTTAAAAAGAATCTTACAGAAAGCATTTCACTTGCCGGTGGGCTTGGTTTTGACGGCGTGCAGATTTATGCCACGACCGGAGCGTTTTCACCGGAGGTGTTGACTGTGGAGAAGAAAGCGGAGTTTCGCACGCTGTTGCAAAAAAAAAAACTGGAACTTTCCGCACTTTGCGGGGGCCTCGACGGATACGGGTTTGAGATTGCCTGCGATAACCCGAGGCGGGTTCAAAAGACAAAACGGGTGATTGATCTTGCCGCTGAGTTTTGTGCACCGGTCGTGACCACGCACATCGGTGTGATTCCGTCGGACAAAAAAGACCCCGTATGGAGGGATATGCGGGATGCACTCACCGAATGTGGCAGATATGCTGCGGAAAACGGTGTAACACTTGCCGTTGAAACAGGACCGGAACCGGCGGTGCGGCTGAAAGAATTTCTGGATGCGACCGAAGGCGGCGTTGGGGCAAATCTTGACCCCGCCAATTTGGTGATGGTAACGGGGGAGGATCCGGTTGAGGCAGTGAAAGTTCTCGGAAAATACATTGTGCACACACATGTGAAAGACGGAATCATGCTGAAAAAATGCGATCCGAAAATCATTTATGATCATTTTGCCCTAGGCAGGATTGAGGCATTGAACATTGCCGACTATTTTAAGGAGACTCCGGTGGGAGAGGGGCGGTCAATTTTCCGGTTTATTTTGCGGCACTGCGCGGAATCGGGTATGATGGATTTCTTACCGTAGAGCGCGAGACGGGAATCGCCCCTGTGGAAGATATCCGTATGGCAATGTCTTTTTTGAAATGCGCGGTAACACCGGAACGCTGATGCGTTGGTTTTGATATCATTTGCGGTGCTTGCCGAAATTCTGCATAGGGGGCTGTCTTAACAAGGCATCCCCGTTTTTTGGAAAAACTGAGATTTGTTGTTGATTTTTATGCGGAGTATGTGTATAATAAATTCAACGAATGAAGCAAAAGGAGATAATAATGGAGAACGAACAATTCAGGATACTGATAGATGAAAGCGACGGCACAATTTCATCTATTGTAAATCCAAAGGACTGCGATCAAATGAACTGGTGCTCCTCTCTTGGCGGTTGGGGGAAAATTCATTATTACAGCAGCAAACAGGTTTTAGACAAAGTGAGCCGGAAATATGGGGTCGAAGGAAAGCAATGCTTGCCTATGACGGAATTTTATCCGGAGCAGAATTCCATGTCGGCGGTTTATGAAGGTTTCGGAATGCGGGTGCGCGTGGAACGTTCTTTTTTGCCAAACGGAAATTTGCAGGAAAAGTATATTCTGAAAAACCTGAGAGACTGCGATCTGTTTTTGGAGCAGGGAGATATCGGTATCAGCGTTCCGTTTCATGATGAGTATACCTATGCGGATGATTGTATGATACATTGTTGCCATACACATTTATGGTGTGCCGGGAACACGACTTATGTGAACGCACTCAAAATGGGAGAGTCCGATATCAATTTGGGACTGATTATGACGAACGGTGAAGCGGAAAGTTACAGTGTCGACCCAGGCGGCAATTCCAACAATCGCGGTGTATTTATTCTGGATTGCGGTCATTTGGAGCTTTTGCCGGGAGAAGAATATGTCTGGCAATGGGAGCTTTTCTGGCACTCGGGAAACGAGGATTTCATCCGTAAGGCAAGAACATACAAGAGTTTTATTGATATTGAGGCGGAACAGTTTACGGTGTTTCAGGACGAAATGATTCGCTTTTCCGTAAAGACCGCCTTTTCTCCCAAAAGCATCTGTGTTTTGAATGACGATACGCCGGTTCCGTATCGTATGACAGCGGAAAACGAATTGACGGTAGAGTTGCAGCCTTCCCGTTTAGGAGAGTATAGGTTTGAGATTATGGTGGATTTTCTTCACACCTATGCGGAATTTTTTGTCAGTGAGCCTCTTGAGACCGTGATAGAAAAGCGGCTGAATTTTATTGTGAAAAATCAGCAGTATCATCGGAAAGACAGTCATCTGAACGGTGCTTTTATGATTTATGACAATAAGAAAAAATATAAAATTTTTGACTCAGTTGTAAGAGATCATAACACCTGCAGAGAACGTATCGGTATGGCATTGTTGCTGGCGGGGTATCTTCGCGAGCATAAAAACAGTCTTTTTGAAACAGCATTGAAAGACTTTGTTGATTATTTGGTGCGTGAATTTTTTGATCCGGAAACCGGTGAAGTTTTTGACGGAATTATGCACAATAAAAGATATGTAAGATTGTACAATGCGCCATGGGTTGCCGATTTTTTTGCGGAAATGTATGCCGATACGAAAGATTTGAAATATCTTGAATATATTGAAAAAATACTTGATGTTTACTATTCGCAGGGAGGATTTAAGTTCTATCCGAATGCTTTTTCCATGTATCGGATCATAAAGGTCTTTGAAGATTCTGGTTCTTCGGAAAAGACGGAAAAAATAAGGAATCTGTTTGTCGGGCACGCGGAAAATATCATGAAAAACGGTCTGTCTTATCCGAAGCACGAGGTGAATTATGAGCAGACGATTGTTTCTCCGGCAGCTACGCTCATCTGTGAAATGGCAGCCATAACAAAAAAGTCCGAGTATATGACGGAAGCCAAAAGGCATATTCACGCATTGGAACGTTTTAACGGACATCAACCCAGCTTTCACCTGAATGAAATTCCAATCCGGTATTGGGATGATTACTGGTTCGGAAAGGCAAGAATGTATGCGGATACCTTCCCGCATTATTGGAGTTGTTTGACGGCGGATAGTTTTTCTCTGTATTCCGCGATTTCGGGTGACCGAAAATATGAGTTTGCCGCGGAAAAATGTTATAGAAACTGTTTGTGTCTGTTTAACGAAAAAGGAGAGGGTTCCTGCGCGTATGTGTATCCGTATCGGGTAGGAAATCACTACGGTCAGTTCTATGACGAATGGGCGAACGATCAGGATTTTGCATTGTATTATTATATGAATAGCCGAAGATCGCTTTAACGGTATACTCTTTTGGCATAAAATACCCCCATAGTTGCAGCCTAAAGGGCTACTCTATGGGGGATTTTCAGAAAATCAGAACAGAGAAATAATCAACACTGCCGCAATGATGACAGGGAGGACATACTGCATATACGGCTTCATCCATTTGCCGACACGAAGTCCTTTGCCGGCATTGACTTCGGCAAAGTAGTTTTCCCATCCCCAACCGAAACGGTGAGTGCAGAACAAAACATACATAAGAGAGCCGAAGGGTAGAGCAAAGTTTGAGACAAGAAAGTCTTCAAAATCGCCGATGTTGCGACCGAGGATTCGGATGGCACCAATCGCTTCATTGCAGTTGCAGAGAATAAAGGGAAGTGTCAGAATGCTCAAAAGAACAATGTTGATAATTGCAATCTGAACCCGCTTCAGCTTAGTAAGTTCAAGCCAGAAAGAAACGATGTTTTCAAAAACCGCAATGACTGTGGACAGTGCCGCAAAACACATAAAGAGGAAGAACAGAGCCCCGATTACGCGTCCGATTGCCATATTGTTGAAAATAGAGGACAATGTAACGAATAAGAAGCCGGCACCAGCCTGTTCGGCGGCGATACCCGTTGCGCCGGGATTAAAGGTGAAGAAAGCGGGGAAAATAATGATGCCGGACATGAGCGCGACAAAGGTGTCAAGACTGATAATGGTGATGGATTCGCCAAGCAGACTGCGGTCTTTGCCGATGTACGAGCCGAAAATCGCAATGGAGCCGATACCGAGACTCAATGTAAAGAACGCCTGCCCCATGGCAGCGGAAATAACGGTCCAGATGCCGTGTTCTTCCGCGTTTTTCAAAGACGGAACAAGGTAAAACTTAAGACCCGCACCGGCACCGTCCAGTGTACAGCAATAGATGGCAAGCCCGATAATGAGTAGCAGAAGCGCGACCATCATAACCTTGGTGATTTTTTCAACGCCTTTTTGCAAACCGATGGCACAGATGGCAAAACAAACGAGAATAACGCCGATTGTGATACCGATGTTGAGTGGCAGATTGGAGACGATACCGCCGAACACACCGCCGAGAGCTTCGGCAGTTGTATTTTCCATGATCGAGCCGTTCAGATATTTGAGGAAGTAGACAACAAACCAACCGGTGATACAGGTATAAAACATCATGAGCAGGTAGTTGCCGGCGATACCAAGGAATTTCATGAAGTGCCATTTCTGTCCTTTTTTCTCAAGAACGTCAAAAGAGGAAGCGATAGAACGCTGGCTGCCGCGTCCGACGGCGAGCTCCGCGGTCATAACGGGAAGTCCAAGCAGGATAAGAAAGGCAATGTAAATTAGAACGAACAAAGCACCGCCGTAGGCACCTGTAATAATCGGGAAACGATAGACATTGCCGAGTCCGATGGCACATCCTGCCGAAAGCAAGATGAAACCAAGTCGGGAGGACAATCTTTCTCTTTGATTTTTTGGGTCTTGCATGGTTGAAAAGCTCCTTTCAGAATATGAAATACGGAAATACGTAATTTCATAAGCTTTTGTTGAATATTGGAATATTTAGTATTTTACCATGTTTTTTGGTTTTTTGCAATGCTTTTTGTCAAAATTGTTAATTTTTTATTACAAGCCGATAAGGCAGGAGCTTTTCCATACTATTCCATGGGAGAATTTGCTTTTGAAGAGAGTTCTTTTATCAAGTTCAGATTTGTAATCCGGGAATCGGATATGTTGCGAAAACAATCAGGACTCAATGGAAAATACAAGAGCATCATAAGGAGGAATCGTGTCGATGGAGCCGTAGAATATCTTGGCAATGCGAGTTCCGTCTTTTATAACAAACTGCGTTTTTTGCGGTTGCGAAGAATAGTTTACGGCGACACAAAAAGTTGTTTTATCATCGTGGTGTTCGGTGGTGGAAATCCAATGATTCTGAGAGAATATGCGGCGGTTGTTCCGGGCTTCGCTCAGAAGTTGTCCGTAAAAAATGTGGTTATCGGAATCGGGAGAAATATTTTCGGTAGCCAACACACTTTCCAATGGAAAATTCAGATAGCAAACCTTTCCTTTTCCATAAGAATGGATGGTAATTGCCGGATTTCCGGTGTTGTCATTGGCGAGAACCGTTGTAAGATCGTCCGTTGGCGACACTTGTAAAACACGGCTGCGGCGGAAGGAAATTTGTTTTCCCGCAAATGATATCGTTCCGTTTTCGTTTGCGGTTTCGGAATCTTCCACGCGCAGACCCGTCAACTCGGAAAATTCAGACAGAATTGCACCGTCGTTGGAGATATACAGGGTCGCGCCGTCCTTGATTCGCTGACGCAATTGTTCATATTTTTCGTGCGGCATGACCCAATGTCCGCAAACGGACGGGAGCATATAAACATCGGAAAAGGGAAGCTCTTCGGTACAATAAGTAAATTTCAGATTGATATCGTTTTGTTTTGCCAGACAGTAGGTGGCAAAGCCGATTGCGGTCTGATTTTGTTTTTGTGTGAGAATACAGACAGCATCATATTCCGCTTTCGGAAGTTCAAAGTCCAGTCGGGAGAGAAAATCGGAAAATCTGCGATATTCTGTCAATGTCGGTTTTGGCTGGTGGTCACAACGTAATAATCCCAATTCCAATTCACACATATTCCAGGAGTACGGGGCAGTTGTCAGATTGGTCTGATCGTTTGCACACCACCAAAGAACACCTTCCGAGCCATTTGCCCAGTTGGAAAACAAATTGCATCGCAAGAAATCCGCGGATTTTTGTTCGTTGCAAATCATCGGACCCATGGTGCCGATTTCCTCGGTCAGACAGGGTTTGCCTCCGATCTCGGCAAACAATTTTCCCATATAAGTTGCGTGCAGAGCGGTGCGATAGGAGGAAATTTTGTCTTTGTTGGCAATATTGCTCCAATAAGGATATGGATGGCAAATCAAAATGTCATTGTATTCCGCTTGAGAGCGGATCGACCAGACCGCCCCGGGATCCGGAGCAGGATTATGAACGCCGGAAATGATCGGACGATGACTGTCTGTTGCGCGGATGGCATTTGCCGTGATACAGGTCCAGTTTTCGGCGATGGTCGGATCGGATACACCGGACATACAGGCACATTCGTTGCCGATGTCCCAGGCATAAATGGTTTCTCTTTGCCGAAATGCCGACACAAAGCCCATTATAAATTTTTGCTCAAACAACAGTGCCGTGTGGTCTGAAATCAGATTTTTTCCGAACAGTGCAGGCGGAATAAATAATCGTCCGCTCATCCATCCGGTAAGAAGACCGACAATCAGTCGGATCCCGTGCCGGTCGCAAAGGTCGCAGAAGGTTGAAAAACGTGACATCATGGTTTCATTGAGATAATAAGAATTGGAGGAGGGAATATCTCCTTCCAGACGATATTCAACAATGCCGCTTCCGGCAGTCAAAAGCGGTATTACCGGCTGAAAATCACTCCATATCGGAAAAACCCGCAAACAGGAAACGCCTTGTCCGGACAGCGGTCGCAAATCCTCTTCAATTGCGTTCGGATCGAATTTCTTCCACATGGCGGTTCCGGCATTGGATGCCCAGTAGTTGCACCCGAGTAAAAAGTGTTTCATCGTTGTCACTCCTTTCTGCAATATTAAAACACAAAATGTTCCATATGTCAATCCGTAAAAATGTAAAAGCACTAAAAACGTTTTATCGGATACTTACATAGGAGGTTGCTCTTGACTTTTGAATGGGAATGGGATATAATAATCTAAAATGATTTGAATGCGAGGAGAAAATCCATGACATACGAGGAACGAAATCTGAAAGGGATATTTGCCGGAATCGGTGTTGCTATGACGATTTTCGTGCCGCTTATCATTATTCTGTACGGTGGTTCGGGATCATTGCAGAATGATATTGTTGCGATGTTTCCGCGTTCTGTTGTAGCATATTGTATTACCGATTTTTTGACATCGGCAGGTTATTTTCTGTCTTTTTTTCTTCCTGTTCTGATTTTTTACGCGGTTTCCCGTAAGGCGGGGACACGTCCGATTGATCTTTCTTTGCGACTTCCGGAAAAGCATACACGTCTGAAAACTGCGGCAATCGTTTTTGTGTCACTCGGTATTATTCTTGCCATGGCACATGTCAATGCTATGCTTGTTCCGACGAACACCGATGCAGGATTGAACGACGTTTCCCGGACAAAGCCTTACCAGCTCGTTCTGTTGGTGTTTTCTTCGGCAGTCATTCCCGCATTCAGTGAGGAACTTTTGTTTCGTGGTGTATTTGTGTCGAATCTGAAACCTTACGGAAAAAGCGTGGCGGTGATTGTCAGCGCACTGATGTTCTGTTTTATGCACATGAATGTTGCACAGCTTCTCTATACCTTTGCCGCAGGCGTTGTGTTCGGTTTGGTGTATTGTGAAACGGGCTCTGTCTGGATTACGGTCCTTCTTCATTTTCTGAACAACTTTTTTAATGTGCTGGAGAATTATTTGTTTGAACTTTTTGCGGCGGAAACAGCAAATCTTTTTTGCCTTGCTTTGGAGTTGATGATTTTTCTGCTTGGTGTTGTCCTGACGGCGGCGTATTTGGCGGTGAAGAAAAAGGAGGAAGACGAAGAGCGGCGTGTGGGTGTTTTCGGATATACAAATTATGTCTGTGAGAAGAGTCTTCATATCGATAGCCGAAAAACGATTCGCCTGTTTTTTTGTCCGCCCATTGTGATTTTTCTTGTTTTATCTGTTATATATATGGTGGTGAATATATGGTGGTGAATTGGATTATGGTGGTATAAGGCGATGACGGAACGAGATATAATATGGATGAAAAGGGCACTTGCCGAGGCAAAATGTGCACTTTCTGAGGGAGAGGTTCCGGTCGGTGCTGTCGTGGTACGCGGGGAAGAACCGATCGCTGCTTCCCGGAATTCGCGCGAGTCCGGTTGCGATGCTACGGCACATGCCGAGATCGAGGCAATTCGTGAGGCATGCCGAAAATTGGGAAGATGGCGGTTGGATGATTGTGAATTGTATGTGACATTGGAGCCGTGCCCGATGTGTGCCGGTGCAATTTTGAATGCAAGGATACCTCGGATTGTGTATGGTGCCAAGGATCCGAATGGTGGGGCTTTTGACAGTGTAATAAATTTGCGCGCTTATCCGCTTTGTTCCAAACCGGAGGTTGTCGGAGAGGTTTTGGCGAAAGAATCTGCCATGGTTCTGTCCGATTTTTTTGCCGTGAAAAGAAGACAAAAAAAATTGAAAAAAATTGAAAAAAACCCTTGATTTTTTATTATTGATGTGGTATACTGTTAAAGCCGTCAGTTGATGGAGGCATAGCTCAGCTGGTTAGAGCGCTACGTTGACATCGTAGAGGTCATTGGTTCGATTCCAACTGTCTCCACCAAAAAACAAAAGCCCTTGAAGTCATTTGATTTCAAGGGCTTTTGTTTTGCAATTTTAGGCTTGTTTTTGCCCGTTTTGTTAATAAAATACATTGAGGGAAGGGAAAGCGAACTGCTCCGAGATTGTCGCATCATGTCGAAATATGACATCAAAAAGTGCAAAGAAAATAATAAAATTAAGTTGACAAGGTGAAGAAAATGCGATATACTGATAAAGCACTCTCCTTTTCGCCTTTGGAGATGGCACCGAACCGTATGTGCTTTGGCACTGCGGTTCTCTTTTTTGCTTTTCGGGTTGTGGAACAGTACCTTTTTGGCTCGCTTTTTGCACCCGCTTCCGAAATGAAATGTGCAACCGGATGGTATGCTTCTGTATTCTGTGTGGGGGAATGTTCAGAGGAAAGAAGATGTTTTTGGAAAAATACAAAGAGAATGTAAAAATATTCCGGAATGACGTTGAAAATGGTTGACAAAAATTGCAATGTGTGATATATTATATTATAATTGGGGTAGAAGTGGCATTTGCGGTATTCGGCAAATAAAACTTGATTATCCAAAATGATTTGGAGGCAACTTTATGGAGAAAAAAAGCACACAGGGTGCAGACAGAATCAATGCACTTTTTGATGCGGGAACCTTTGTGGAGATTGGTTCCTTCGTGCGCAGAAACCAAAAGCCGCAGGAATACGAAGGAGTGATTTGCGGATATGGTGCTGTTGACGGAAAACTGGTTTTTGCTTTTTCACAGGATGGCGACAGAATGAAGGGCGCGTTCGATGAAATCCAAGCAAAAAAGATCGAGAAATTGTACGAGATGGCAATTTTGAATGGTGCACCTGTTATCGCAATGTTTGATAGTGCCGGCGCACTTGTTTATGAAGGCTCGGCGGTTCTCTCCGGCTATGGCAGAATGATGAAATGCGTCTCCGATGCGTCGGGCGTGATTCCGCAGATTGCCGTGATTACCGGTATCTGCGCCGGAATGTCTGCGACAATTGCCGCAATGTTTGATCTTGTTGTCACGGTGAAGGACGTGTCGCAACTTTACGTGAATCCTCCGTTTGTGATCGGTAAGGAGACCGGAACTGCGACCTATGCGGCGGCACACGGAATGGCTGCTTTGGTTGCGGAGAATCTGCAGGACGCAACAGAGAAGGTAAAGACTCTTGTGTCCCTGTTGCCCGCCAATAATGCGGAAGGGGCTGCTTTGGAGGTCAACGAGGACGATCTGAACAGAATCGTAACGGTTTCAGGATTGGAACCGGTTGCTTTGATTGCCGCAATTGCAGACTGCGGAAAGTTTACAAAATTGTATGATGCCTATGCCCCCGAGATGACTGTCGGTTTTGCCGCGTTCGGCGGAATTACGGCGGGAGTTGTGTACGCAAGCGGCTCTATTACGGCGAACGGCGCAAGAAAAGCGGCGAAGTTTGTTACTATGTGTGACAGTTTCAATATTCCGCTTTTGACGCTTGTGGATTCCGACGGCGTAGCTTCGGACAAGTCCTCTGAGGCGGCTCCGGTTGCGGCGGAACTGGCAAAACTTGCGTTTGCTTATACGTCTTCCGAAAATGCCAAAGTCACGGTGGTTTTGGGAAAGGCATATGGAGCGGCATATACGCTGATGGGTTCTAAGTCGGTCGGTGCCGATATTGCTTTTGCACTTGAAAAAGCGGCAATCAGCGTACTGCCTCCCGAAGCGGCGGTAGCTTTTGCTTGGAACGATCGGATTACGGCAGAAAAGAGTCGCGAGACACTCGAAAACGAATGGAAAGAAAAATGTTCTTCTCCCGTTGACGCGGCGGAGAAGGGTGATATAGACGATGTGATTGCGGATGAGGAACTTCGCCAGAGAATATGCGCCGCCTTCGGTATGTTGTTCTCCAAGGCACAGAGCAAACCCACGCGGAAGCATCTGAATATGCCGCTTTGATCGGAGGAATCCGAATGAAAAGTTTACAGTATGTAGTCCCGGAATCCATGACGTTCGGGGAACGTGCGATAGATGCTTTGACTATGCTGATTAAAGGCATGGTGATGGTGTTTGTGGTTCTTGCCATTTTGATGGCAATTCTGATTCTCATGGAAAAAATATTTGCTTCCAAAAATAAAAAGGCGGCGCAGAAGAGCACAGCGGAGATGAATTCCGCAGTGATTCCGGAGCCGCAACAGACGGAAGAAAATGAGGACGACGGTGCCGTCGTTGCAGCCATTACCGCGGCAATTGCTATGACGCTTGCTGCAGAGAATAATTCCGCGTATTCCGGCGGATTCCGCGTGGTTTCTTTCAAGAGAGTCGGCGGAAAGAGTGCATGGAACATCAGGTAATTGATTGAAAGGGAAGGATATAAAAATGAAAAAGTATAATGTAACAGTCAACGGCGTTGTGTATGAAGTTGAAGTGGAAGAAGTGACCGATGGCGTTGTTGCCGCTCCCGTAGTACAGGCAACTTCCGCTGCAACCCCCAAGGCGGCTCCCGCTACCCCGAAAGCGGCTCCCCGCGCTGCAGGAAAATCCGGTGCTGTCGCGATCAAGGCACCTATGCCCGGTACAATTCTGAAGATCAACGTAAAAGTCGGAGACAAGGTGAAAAAGGGCGATGTCGTGTGCGTGTTGGAAGCTATGAAGATGGAAAACGACATTTGTGCTCCTCAGGATGGTGTCGTTGTATCTGTTGAGGTGGCTCAGGGAGCGTCGGTTACAACAGATGCCGTTGTTGTAACGATTGACTGATCGTGTTTTCAATTTTTTGAAAGGACGAACGTAAATGCAAGCTTTACTTGACAGTATTCTGAATTTCCTGCAGACGACCGGTATTGTTCGGTTGTTTGAAGGCGGAGCGTTGGATGCTATAAAAACGATTGCAATGTTCGCCATTGCCTTCGTATTGGTTTATCTCGCCATTGTGAAGCAATATGAGCCGTTGCTTCTGCTTCCGATTGCCATCGGTATGCTTCTGACGAATCTGCCGGGCGCAGGTATTTTCCATTTGGACTTCTTTATTCAGCCCGATGGCGTTGATTATGCTATGGTGCTTCATGACGGCGGTTTCTTGGATATCCTGTATTTGGGTGTGAAACTTGGTGTTTATCCGTGCCTGATATTCATTGGTATCGGTGCCATGACGGATTTCAGCCCGCTGATTTCCAACCCCAAAAGTCTTTTGATTGGCGCGGGTGCCCAACTTGGTGTCTTTGTTGCGTATGCGGCAGCCGTCCTCTCGGGACAGTTTACACAGCCCGAAGCAGCCGCCATCGGTATTATCGGAGGTGCGGATGGACCTACGGCAATTTTGGTCACCAAGACACTGGCCCCGGCACTTCTCGGTGCTATTGCCATTGCTGCATATAGCTATATGGCACTGATTCCCCTGATTCAGCCGCCATTGATGAGGTTGCTTACTACACGGAAAGAACGCAGAATCCACATGACGACACTTCGCCAGGTTTCCAAGACAGAGTTGATTCTGTTTCCGCTTCTTGTTACGTTTATCGTTGGACTAATTGTTCCCGATGCGGTGCCGCTTGTCGGTGCTTTGATGTTCGGAAACCTGCTCAATGTCTGTGGAGTAACGGATCGTCTCTCCAAGACGGCTCAGAACGAACTTATGAATATTACTACGATTTTCCTCGGTGTTTCGGTCGGAGCTACGGCAAGTGCGGACAATTTCCTGAAACTGCAAACCATTCTTATCATCGCTTGCGGGTTGATTGCTTTCTGCATCTCCACTGTTGGTGGTCTTCTCACGGCTAAGATTATGTGTAAGCTCACGCACGGTAAGATCAATCCTTTGATCGGTTCCGCAGGTGTTTCCGCCGTTCCTATGGCAGCGCGCGTTTCGCAGAAGATTGGTCAGTCGGAGGATCCTTCCAACTTCCTCCTGATGCACGCTATGGGGCCCAATGTGGCAGGTGTTATCGGTTCGGCAGTTGCGGCGGGCGTGTTCCTGGCAACCTTTAAGTAATACTAAGAAAGGAAGAATCTAAGATATGGCAAAGGTAAAAATCACAGAAACGGTTCTTCGTGACTCCCACCAGTCATTGATCGCCACCAGAATGACAACGGAGGAAATGCTTCCGATTCTGGAAAGTTTGGATGAGATTGGTTATCATTCTCTTGAGGCATGGGGCGGCGCAACTTTCGACGCTTGTATGAGATTCCTCAATGAGGATCCGTGGGAAAGACTTCGCAAGATCCGTGACGGTTTCAAAAATACAAAGCTTCAGATGCTGTTCCGTGGACAGAATATCCTTGGATACCGTCCGTACGCAGACGATGTTGTAGAGTATTTTGTACAGAAATCTGCAGCTAACGGTATCGATATCATCCGTATCTTTGACTGTATGAATGACCTTCGTAACCTTCAGACAGCTGTAAAAGCAGCAAACAAGGAGAAAGCACATGCACAGGTTGCAATGGC
>CAKSSY010000031.1 GCA_934489945.1 uncultured Eubacteriales bacterium | reverse complement strand
TTATCTTTGACAAAATCAAGAGCTTTCTTGACCTTCATATCCTCAGCAATGGCGGATTTGTCGATGCTTTCCTTGACCTGTTCTACTGTCACATGATAAGCATTGGCAATGCGCTCATATTCACCGTTGATGTCTTCTTCTGCGGCTTCGAGTTTCTCAAGTTCGGCAATCTTTTCCAACGCCAGTCTTACTTTGACCTGCTTCTCAGCTCTCGGACGGAACTGCTCACGCAGTTTCTCAAGAGTGAGACCGGTGTATTTGAAGTAAGTGTTCAGGTCAAGACCGCTCATACGGAGATTATTGTCATAGTCTCTGACACAGTTTTCAGTTTCCGCATCAAACATCGGAGTGGGAATATCGGCAACCAGCTTTTCCATGAGAATCTCAGCCAATTTATCCTCCACTTCGTTGTCGGCTTTGGTTTCGTGTCTCTTTTCGATTTTTGCCTTCAGATCCTTTTTGTATTCATCAAAGGTGTCAAATTCGGAAACATCTTTGGCGAAGTCATCATCCAACTCGGGAAGCTCAATCTTGTTTAAAGAGTGAATCTTTACCTTAAAAGTTGCGGCTTTACCGGCAAGTTCGGCGGCATGATATTCTTTCGGAAATTCCACATTGACCTCAAATTCATCACCGGGTTTATGACCGATAATCTGATCTTCAAATCCCGGAATGAAGGAGCCGGAACCGAGTTTCAAAGAGTGTTTTTCACCTTTGCCGCCTTCAAAAGCCTTTCCGTCCACAAAGCCTTCATAGTCGATCACGGCAGTATCACCGTTTTCGGCAGCACGATCGGTCACTTCAATTTCACGGGAATTTCTTTCACGAACCGCCTCAATCTCTCTGTCAATTTCTTCATCCGTTACGGGTTCTACAACTTTTTCGACAGCAATGCCCGCATAGTCCTTGATTTCCACTTCGGGTTTTACATAAACTTTAGCGGAGAGTACAAGACCGTCTTCTCCCTCAGCGGAAACGATGTCAAATTCAGGCTGTGCCACAATGTCTTTAATTCCGGCTTCTTTGATAGCGTCGGCATAGACGGTAGGGATAATGTCGTTAACGGCATCCTCAAAGAACACGCCCTTGCCGTACATCTTTTCGATGATGGAACGGGGAGCTTTCCCCTTGCGGAAGCCGGGAACATTGATATTCTTTACCTGTTTGCGGTATGCCTTGTCGATAGCGGCGTCAAAAACCTCTTTTTCCACGCCGATATGGAGTTCATACATACTCTTCTCGGTCTTTTCACATTTAATCAGTTTCATTTTCAGTCCTCCAAGTAAATTTTTTACATACGTGATATATTTTACCTTTTTTCGTACTCCTTGTCAAGAGATTTTCCAATATTTCCTTTCGTCGGTGGCATCTTTGCGTCATTTTCCGAAGTCGGGAAAACAAGTTGCGGGATAAAGTTCAGAAAATCGGCAGAGACAAGGGAAAAAGAAATCCCATCCGCAACAAAAGTACGTGGCAGATTATAGACACCGTGAATGTGTCCGAACCAGCAACGGCGGATGCCATATTCTTTGAGAAGTTCTGTAATTTCATTACAACGAAATCCGCGAAACACGGGAGGGAAATGCAGGAAAACAATCCGTTCACATTCCGGGGGAAAACTTTTTGCGGCTTCCAGACTCATTCGCAAACGCATGACTTCTCGGTTCACAATTTTTTGATAGTCGGTATTGTCCGGCAAGCCGCCTTGACTTGCATCATAAAACCACCCGCGGCTACCGCAGATAATAAAATTTTCAACACGGATCGCGTTATTATAAAGAAAACGTATGGTTTGAAAATTTTTTTCGGCAAAAAAAGCATCAATTTTTTTCATGGTTGCCCACCAAAAGTCGTGATTGCCTTTGCCGATAATCTTGGTACCAGGCAGAGAATTCAGGAATGCGAAGTCGTTCTCGGCTTCCTCAAGCGTCATTGCCCACGAAATATCGCCGGGAAGAATGACAGTATCCGTCGGTTTTACAAGAGCTGTCCAGTTTTTTTTCAATTTTTCGGTATAGTCCTTCCAACGTGCACCGAACACTTCCATAGATTTATTCGTGCGTTGATTGGTGGACAAGTGGAGATCGGCGATTGTGAAAACCGACATTTTTTCCTTTCTCCATGAATAGACCGACTTTTACGGTACATACTATCCTTGTCTTTCAGAGATTGAAAGAATTCAGAAAAAGCAGGAGAGTAAACATGGAAAATCATAATAAAGATTACTGCAAAGACTGCCACATTAATCTCGGTATTCACTGTGATGCAAAGCACTGTGTCTTTAACAACGGCGAGTGCAATTGCACTGCAGAGAAGATTTCGGTAGGTCCGAGTGACGCAACCACAAGTTCCGAAACCGTTTGCAGTACCTTCCAGCAGAAAGAATTCTGATCGGGTTACTCCGGCACGCCCCCCCAAGGGCGTGCTTACATATTATATAGAAAGATAATGATAAATTGCGTCCGGCATATCGGCGGGAGAGACAACGGTATCAAAGATGATCTTACGTTTGTCAAGGTCTCGAAGCGGATAGGCAATTTCGGTTTTGGAATATGCCGATAACAGGTCAAGCGCACCAAGTGCGTCATCCGGTGTTTTTCCTGTGAGAGAACAATAAACATCAGCGGCAAATTTGTAGGGGCTGGCTGTGGATACGGCAATCAGCGGATGGGCACTTCCGTTTTCCGCACGGTACTTTTCACAAGCGGTCAAAGCAACCGCGGTGTGCGTGTCGGCGAGATATCCGTCTTTTTCAAAGAAGTTTCGGATGGTGTCAGCAGTTTCCTCTTCACTTGCAAAGTATCCGATGAACGTTTCGTTGATCTTAGCGAGAATGTCGGCATCCACTTCGTATCTTCCTGTTTTTTTCAGTGAGTCCATATATTCCGCTGTTTTTTCGGGTCCCACGACAAAGTATAGCAGACGCTCCAGATTACTGGAAATCAGAATATCCATAGAAGGGGACATGGTAACATGAAAGTCACGGTTGCGATCGTAGACGCCCGTGCGAAGAAAATCGGTCAGGATGTTGTTGACATTGGATGCACAGACCAGACGACCGATGGGAAGTCCCATTTTTTTGGCAATATAAGCGGCAAAGATGTTGCCGAAATTTCCCGTCGGTACGCAGAAGTCTACCGTTTCGCCCATTCGGACATCTTTACGTACAAGCAAATCGCAGTAAGCGGAAATGTAATAGACGATTTGCGGAACCAATCTGCCCCAGTTAATGGAGTTGGCACTGGAGAAAAAGTATCCGGCGTGGTTCAGTTTTTCGGTGGCAGAAGGATCGGAGAAGATAGCTTTGACACCGTTTTGTGCATCATCAAAATTTCCGCGGATTGCACAGACATTGACGTTGGAACCGGTTTGTGTTGCCATTTGCAATTTTTGCACGCGGCTGACTCCGTCAACCGGATAAAACACCATGATTTTTACCCCATCAACATCTTTGTATCCCTCAAGAGCCGCTTTTCCTGTATCTCCCGATGTAGCGACAAGAATGAGAGCCGTTCGCTTTTCGCTGCATTTGGTAAGAGCACGTGAGAGTAAACGCGGCATGATCTGGAGAGCCATATCTTTGAATGCGGCAGTGGGACCGTGCCAAAGTTCAAGAGAATACAATCCTTTCTGAAGTCTGACAAGCGGAGCGCATCCGCCGCGGAATTCATTTTCATTGTAAGCGGCATTACAGTCGGCAAGCAGCTCATCATAGGTATAGTCAGTGAGGAATCGGGACAGGATTTTGGCGGCACGGACAGGATACGGGTCCGCTGTGAGGGCGCGAAGATCATCCGGCGTAAGAGAGGGAATAGACTCGGGGACAAAAAGTCCACCGTCAGCAGCAAGTCCCTGTTTGATAGCAAGTGCCGAATTTACTTTTTGTGCGTTGGCATCTCTTGTGCTTTGATACTTCATGGAATTCTCCTTATATGTAATTTTTGACGAAATTTACGGCGTTCAGCCAAAATATTTTTTTTATCTGTGTATCGGTATAACCGTGTCCGGACATTGTTTCCGCAAGCCTTGCAAGATCGCTGATATCGGAAAAGCCGTTTGGCAGATCCGTGCCGTCGAGGTCACAGCCGAGCGCAACAGTATCTTCACCGCCGATTGAAAGCCAATGGTCGAGATGGCACAGGACATTTTGGGCTGAGGCGTTCTTGGGCTCTGTACAAAGGTGTGAGGGACACAGGCAAAGTCCGACAATGCCACCGGATTGTCGGATGGCGAGAAACTGTTCGTCGGTCAGATTTCGTGTGTGTGGGCAGACAGCAAACGCGTTTGAATGGGTTGCTATAACGGGTTTTCCGGCTTTGGCGGCAAGAGATAAAACCTCGTTTGCGGTTTTACGGGATGCGTGAGAGATGTCCGGTATTATGCCGAGCGCAAAACACTCGTACAGGATTCTGCGTCCGTAATCGGTCAGACCGACATTGGTGTCGTGTGCACCGCCAATGTGACTTTCTCCCCCCCACACAAGGGTGAGAAAACGCACACCGCGTTCATACAGAATCCCGACGCGTCCTGAAACGCCGCCTAAGAGTCTAGCGTCCTCAACGGCAAGAAAGTGTCCCTGCGGAGGCAGATTTTTGCCATCGGTCAGCAAAGGGAATCCGTTCTTTTGTGTGTCATCTTGCAAATAGTCGGTTACGGCAAGAAATCTTTGCCATGCTTCTTCGTCACTCAGTGTTTTATCCGACCATACCGCCATGATCTGGAGATAGGATGGAAAAACGGATGCCGCTTCCAGCGACATATGAAAGGGGTTTTTTACAATGGATTGCTTTTTGGCGTACAGACGCACAGCGGTGTCACAATGAAGATCAAACAACCTCGGAACCATAATTCCTCCTTATGATCCGAACGCATCCTCAATCTGGCGGATCCGATCAACGGTCGGTTTGCCGAAAAGAAAGCGCGGATGTTTCAGATAGACCTCAAGAATATCAAAACGCGGCAAAAGGTCAGTATCGCTTTTATATAAATATGCACTTGCAGCTTCAAGCGTTCGCTTTTGCTTGAGGTAGTCGACGGCTTCAAGCGGATCCCCGTATGGCAGATCATTCCGAATTGAAAGGGTTCGGGTTTTGACCTCAAAAAACACGATTTCGTTGCCGAGAGAGGCAATAATATCAATTTCATTGTGCCCGGCACGGAAGTTTCTTTCCAAAATTTTATATCCTTTTTTCTTCAGATATGCGGTTGCGGCATTTTCGCCGAATCTTCCGATGTCGGTGGTGGTCATGGTTTCATTTTTCATAAAGGAAGCGAATAAATTTTTTTCGATGAATGGGAGAAGGACCGTATTTTCGGAGTGCCTCCATGTGTTCTTTTGAACCGTATCCTTTGTTTCTTAAAATCCCGTATTGCGGATATTCGCGGTCAAGCTCCATGCACATACGATCACGGGTCACTTTGGCAAGGATGGATGCTGCCGCAATGCTCGGAGAGATTGCGTCACCATGGATTACGGAACGGACGGGAAGTAAAAATTCCTTTTCAACATTGCCGTCGATCAGTGCAAAATCGGCGGGGACATCAAGCCCGGCAATCGCACGTCGCATAGCCAAAAGAGTGGCTTCCAGGATATTCAGTTCGTCAATTTCCTCCACCGAAGAAGAGGTGACCGAGAATGAAACGGCTTTTTCGGAAATGATGTCGAACAGCAACTCCCGTTTTTTGGGGGAGAGTTTTTTGGAGTCGTTGAGACCATCTATGTTGCAGTCAACGGGCAGGATGCAAGCGGCGGCGACAACGGGACCGCATAAAGGACCGCGTCCCGCCTCATCAACGCCACAGACATTCCGATAACCTTCGGCATGGATTTCTTTTTCCAAAGTGAATTCAAGCATCGGATATTTCGTCCTTCTGGTTTTTTTTGAAAATGCCGTCCAATGTGATTCTGCCGATTTTGGCGGAACGGAATTCATCGAGCAGCATATTGGCGGTTCGTTCGGTATTGACCTCACCGCCCGAGATCAAAAGACCGCGCTTTCTGCCGATGAGTTCAAACAATTCATAATCGGTGATATTGCCGAAATTTTCCGTGGCATCCAGTTTGTATCTTGCGGCGAACAAGGCAGGGTAGAGATGCCGCAAGCGGGAACAGAGTTTGTAGGCAATTTCCTCCGTGTTGAGGATGCTATCCTTGATGGCTCCTGTAATGGCAAGGTTTTCGCCCACACGAGCATCGTTGAACTTCGGCCAAAGAATACCGGGCATATCCATAATGTCAAGTCCGATTCCGGTTGAAAACCATTGCTTATCAAGCGTAACGCCGGGGCGGTTTTCCACTTTTGCCTTGCGGTTTCTCGAAATTTTGTTGATGAGAGAGGACTTTCCCACGTTGGGAATTCCGAGCACCATGGCACGCAATCTTCTGCCTGCCATGCCTTTTTCTTCGTATTTTTCCAGTTTCTTGGCAAGAATATCCCGAATCAAAGGGTTGATTTTGGAAATCCCGTCACCGCTCAGGCAGTCGGTCGGCAAACAAAAGACAGTTTCCTCCGAAAATTTTTTGCACCAATATTGCGTTTCCGTCGGATCGGCAAGTGAGGATTTATTGAGAAGAACCAATCTCGGTTTCCCTTCGGTGAGACGTCCGATTTCGGGATTGCGGGAACTATAAGGAATCCGCGCGTCGAGAATTTCAATGATGATGTCAATGTTTTTCAGGTTTTCGGTAATCAGACGGCGTGTTTTTGCCATGTGTCCCGGAAACCATTGAATGATTTCAGATGGCATAATTTTTCTTTCTTTGTTTTATTATATTGGTCCGAATTTGCTCAGGGGAGTAAGACGTAACAGCACCTTGCCGAGAATGCGGCGCGTGTCGACGCAACCGATTACGGAATAGCGGCTGTCTGCCGAGTTGTTGCGATTGTCTCCCATGACGAAAACAGATCCCTCCGGCACATGAATGATTTTGTCGGAAATGTGATAATAATCGCGCCAGTAACCGCAGTCAAGGTAGATATAATTTTCTGTGAGAAGATCCTCTTCGGTAATGGTTTCGTCGTCGGAAACATAAACTTTACCGGCATCGGTGTCGATCTTGACGTATTGACCTCCCAAGGCAATCACACGCTTGACGATCGGCTCATTGAAACTTGGATTTTCCTTGCTTGTCTGATGAAATACAATTACGTCTCCGGTCTGTGGTGTATAGAAGAGAGGAGAGATAATCAACATCTGACCGTGATGGAGTGTGTTGTTCATCGAATCTCCGTCCACACGACAGGGTCTTGCCAGACACATAAAGAGAAGAAATACGATCATAACGGCAATTATCATCATTTCCACGATATCGAAAACCGAGCGGATAAGCGGTTCTTTTTCCTGTTTGTTTTCGTTCATTTCTTCTCCTTATCGGGTCAGAATATCCATCAGGGTATAGCCGTTTGGGATATAGTTGTCGACAGCGGTGGCACTTTCTTCACAGAAGCAGTCCACGCCCTTCGCGTTTTTGTCGGAAGAATAAATCATGAAGGGCACAGGATCCATGGTGTGAGTACGCAGACGAACCGGTGTGGGATGATCAGGCAACACCATGATGCGAAAATCTTCACCGCAGGATTTCAGATAATCGTAAACGGGGGACAGAATTTTTTCGTCAATCCGTTCAATTGAAAGCACCTTGTTTTCCAACTCTGCCCGGTGTCCGCATTCGTCAGGAGCTTCCACGTGAATGTAGACATAGTCGTAACCGTTTTGGAAGGCATCAATTGCCGCCTCGGCTTTTCCCGTATAATTGGTATTTACATTTCCGGTTGCTCCTTCAACATCGTAGGTTTTCATGCCGGCACAGATACCGATTCCTTTGATGAGGTCGACAGCGGAGATGACAGCGGCATTCAGCCCCCACTTTTCCTTAAAGGAGGGAAGGTGAGGCTTCTTGCCCGGACTCCAAAGCCAGATGGAATTGGCGGGCTTGAGACCACGGGCGCGTCTTTCCTCGTTGACGGGATGGTGGTCGAGGATGTCAAAACTTTTTTTCATAAGATCGAGAAATTCCCCACCGCCGTCTTCCACGCGAGGGAGATAGTCACCGATTCGTTTGCCGAGAATGTCATGGGGACGCATAAAGTTGTAAGTGTCATTTCCGTTTTTCCAAAGAATGCAATGACGGTAACTGACGCCGGTATAAAAACGGCGTTGATGTGTGCCAAGCTCTTTATTGAGCGTTTGAATCAGTTTGTCTGCTTCGGCGGTCGTGATTTCGTCGGCACTGTGGTCAAGAATAATTTTGTCCTCGTAGGCTCCTCCTTCGGACAGTGTCACAACATTGCAACGATACGCCGTATCTTCCGGGGTCATAGTCAGTCCCATACTCATTGCTTCAAGAGGAGAACGTCCTTTGGAGTAAATTTTCGGGTCAAAGGACATGACCGCCATATTGGCAGTGTCACTTTCGGGAACCATGCCGGTCGGAACATTGGAAACCGTTCCGATTACCGATTTTTTTGCCAGTTGATCCATGCAGGGTTTTTTTGCCTTTTGCATCGGCGTAAGATTTCCGAGTTGTTCGCTTTTTTCGTCAGCCATTCCATCCGGAATAAGAACAAGATATTTCATAAATTGCAACTCCTTGTACCTTACGGCACCAAAAAAATATTTAATATATTATATCATATTTGAAGGCAATATTCAAGAACCAAAGGGCTGAATATCCGAAGATTTTTTTAACGTTCTGTAAGATTTTGTTGCTTTCTGAAAAAACGGAGCGGAAGGAGGCAAAATAAAATCGGAATATACGCCCGACGTTAGGTCGGTTTTTGTAATTTTTCGGAAAAGACGGAGGGATTTTTTGCAAAAATTTTCTTTTTCTCTTTTCTTGAGTCGGAAAATGTGGTATACTGTATAAAATGCTTTGGAAAGGAGGAGTTGCCGTGAAAAAAAGAACGCTGTTGTTTGCGTTCTTGTTTGGAATTTGTTTGCTTGTCTTTTGCCCGGATTCTTCTGCACAGGTCACATACGCTTCGGTTTCCGGGGATCGCTTTCTGTGCAGGGAATTTTCTTCAGACAACGTATCGTTGATAACAGGGGAAGACGGCACATTGGATATGAGTTTTCGTCGTATTGCACCGTCACTTTCCGCGGACGTGGAGGTTGGAAAACGGGAGGATTCTCCGAATGCCATCCGCATTGTGCTGACAAACAATTCCTCGTGTAATTCATTCGTTTTTACTTATGCGTATTTGGATGACGACGGAGGTGTTCGGGAAAAAAGCGAAAAAATCATGCTTGCTTCCCGCGGTGTACGTACCGATTACTATGTATATACTGATGTAGCGGATCGGATGACACATGTCTCACTTGTTTTTTCGGGAATCGGTACCGGCACGATCAAAATATGGTCACTTGATGTTTTTTCTCTTTGCGAGGAACCGGATACTGCCTGCGGAATATTGTCCGAGTGTTTGTATGACGCCGGGGAGAATTGTATTCGGATACGTGGCAGTATACGTTATGACATTGTAACCCGGAATCGTTCGGCAAAACTTGCCCTGTATGCTGTCGATTTTGATCGGAACGACATTCCCCATGGTTCTGAGGCACTTGTTACGGTGGCAATGTCGTCCGGATTTGATTTCTCGATTCCTGTCAACTCCAGTGAACAGAGATTTAAGGGATATGCGGTGGCGGTTGTGGATGAGGAGGGACGGATTCTCTATTCTTTTACACCGCGTGTTCCCTGTACGATCCGAGAAGATGTGCCTGTCTCTGCTTTTCGGAAAGGAATTCACACCGATATCGGGATTTTGGCGGCAAGTGCCAATGTGGGACTTGGTGTGGTGGATGTTGATCTGAAACGCCTGCAGTCGGATGTGGGAAACGGCTATATGTATGCGTTGAGCGGAAAGTATTATTATTTTGACCGTTCCTATGTGTCGTTTTTGGATCGCAGGGTGAAGGCGTATTATGAAAACGATATGGAGGTGTATCTGCGTTTGATTGCACCAGCAGATTCCGAAACCGGACTTCCCGGCATTTTGGCGGATTCGGAAGAACGGTTGATGAGCCTTTACGCCTTTGCTGATTTCCTGTGTTCAAGATATAACACAACCTCGCGCGGCATTGTGACGGGAATTGTGTTCGGCGAGGCGGCAGATCGATACGGAACAAGGGCGTACAGTCTGAAAGAATACACCCGAATTTATGCAGATTCTTTGTTTGTTGTTCATGAAGCGGCGGGCGAATGCGCGGTAAAGTTGATTGTGCCATTGTCTGACACCTTGGATGATGGTAGCCGGGGTCGGTCGGCACAGTATTCCCCACGCGTTTTTCTTAGCTCTCTTGCGAAGGAACTGAACGGAAGGTATGCCGGAAATGTTGCGATTACTGTCATGCTGGAATGTGGAGAAGGCGCGGAGGGAACAGCGCGTGGAAAAGTCGGTTTTGATAATTCCGGAGAACTGTCCGTGTTTTTAAATTCTCTACATAATGTATATCCTGTGATTTCCGACCGTTTCTTCTGCTGGTGGGACTCTTCTGCTGTTGCCGACAGAACGCTTTTGACGGCAACCTTTGTGAGAGGGTACTATTCGATTGCTTGTCAGCCGAAGGCGGAGGGATTTATTTTGTCGACGGCATCTTTGTCGGATGTTGCGTTGATGGAAGAACTTTTGGAAGTCGCTTTCTATATTGACACACAGAAAACCGAAGAGTATGGTGATGCGGCTTTGAAGACACTCGGACAAACCGATTGGATCGGTCGGATTCCGGCTTATTCACTTGAAAAGGTGCAAAGAATATATTGCAGGGAATCCGTTGCTCCTATGACGCCACCTTTTCGTTTTCTCGGAAAAGCATATTTTTGGGATTTTGCCGGGATTGCAAACGACTACGGCTGGAGTGGCGGAGACGGTTGTGATACCTTTATGATGGAAAAAAACGAGGAAACCAACCGTGCACTTGCCGCCACGATGGTGCCATCTGTGTCGAACGACTACAAGTCCGAGTTGATTTATCGTTTTGATCGACCGAAGAAGTTGGAAGGCGTTGATACGTTTGCGTTTGCTATCCGGATTGATGCGCCGGCGGGGTATTACTCTGTGACGGTGCAGATTGTCACATCGGCTTCGGTTACGCAAACCGAAGCACGGTTGGAATCCGGCAGGTTGGCGGTTTTGTACGTTGATACCTCCGGATTGACAGGAACCGAGGACATACGGTGTATTCGGATTTTTACCGCACCGGCGAACGGAAGTACCGAGCCGTATAAGCTCTCTGTGGGGAGTGTTTCGGTTCTCAGTACCACATTGCGGGATGAGGCACTGGAAGAGGTTGTCCGTGAGCAAAAACAACTTGATGTGTATGTGACGGAAACGCAGGATGCAGGGATGAATCCAGCGTGGATTTATGTGATTGTGCTTACGGTTTTTGTCAGTATTATTCTTGTTGTAACACTGGTTTTTCGCAGTGACGATGATAAAGAGTAGGATTGTAACAAGACCCGAAAGAAAGAATAAACTCAAAACAACAGAGAGGATTTTAAGAAATGGAAGATATTCGGAATAACTTTACCATGCTTTGCGACTTTTATGAAATTACGATGGGAAACGGTTATTATAAGTGCGGATACGGCGATAAGATCGTGTATTTTGATATGTTCTACCGGCAGAATCCGGATGAAGGCGGATATGCGATTGTCGCAGGTCTGGAACAGGTCGTGAAATATATTCAGGATCTGAAATTTACCGAGGAAGATATTGCTTATCTCAGGGAGAAAAAATGCTTTGATGAAGGATTTCTCGATTTTTTGCGTCATTTCCGCTTCACCGGTGATATATGGGCAGTGCCGGAAGGGACTGTAGTGTTCCCGGGAGAACCGCTTCTGATTGTAAAAGGACGCGCTATTGAGGCGCAGTTTATCGAGACTTATGTCCTCATGCAGATCAATCATCAGTCGTTGATTGCCACCAAGGCATCCCGTCTTGCACGTGCGGCAAAGGGAAGAGCCATCAGCGAATTTGGTTCCCGACGTGCACAAGGGGCAGAGGCGGCAATTCTCGGTGCTAGGGCGGCATATATCGGCGGTTGTACCGGAACAGCCTGTACGATCAGCGACATTTGCTACGGTGTTCCTGCCACTGGGACGATGGCACATTCGTGGGTACAGATGTTTGATGATGAATATACAGCGTTCGAAACGTATTGCGAGATATATCCAGAGAACGCCACTTTGCTGATTGACACTTACAACGTGTTGGATTCAGGGCTTCCCAATGCGATTCGTGCGTTCAAAGAGGTCTTGATTCCGCGTGGTATTACCCGTTGCGGTGTCCGCATAGATTCGGGTGATATCACGTACCTTACCAAGAAAATCCGTCAGAGACTCAATGAAGAGGGACTGACGGATTGTAAGATTGTGGTATCCAATTCGCTTGACGAATATATTATTCGCGAATTGATTCGTCAGGGGGCGGAGATCGACGCATTCGGTGTCGGCGAGCGTCTTATTACCTCTAAGAGCGATCCCGTTTTCGGAGGTGTGTATAAATTATGTGCTGTAGAAAATGATGCGGGCGAGATTGTTCCTAAAATTAAAATCAGCGAAAATGTCGGAAAAATCACAACACCGCATTTCAAAAAGATTTATCGTTTGCGCGGAAGAGATACGGGAAAAGCGGAAGCCGATCTGATCTGTCTGCACGACGAAATGGTAGATGACACGAAACCGATTGAGATATTTGATCCGGAACACACATGGAAACGGAAGGTGCTTGATAATTTTGTTGCCGAAGAACTTCTTGTTCCGATTTTCAAGAACGGAGAGCTTGTATATCAGCTTCCGGATATTGAGGATATTCGTGCACATTGCAAACGGGAAATAGAGGGAATTTGGGATGAAGTGCGGCGTTTCAACAATCCGCATAATTACTACGTTGATCTTTCTCAAAAGCTTTGGGATATAAAGAACAAAATGATCAATTCCGGACGCGGGAAATAATAGGAAATATGTCATATCGGACAGATAACGGATTCTCAATTCTTTTCCAAATCGATGGATGCTATTGACGTTGTTTTAACCGTGTTTTCACGGTGGTTTTCAGATGGAAAATCTCGTATGATTGACAAAATAACAATGTACCCTCAAAAGCCTTTTGGCTTTTTGAGGGTACATCTTGAAGCCGAACTCTTTAGGGGATGGCTTCTTATTTTTTATTTGTGGATGGTATCGAAATATTGAATCAGTTTAAGAAGGTTGGCATTCACTCGTGAAATGGAGTTGCAGACCGGTGCATAGAATTCCGTTTTGTTATTGACGATACCTTTATTGGAACCGAGATTGGAGGTGTCTACCTCTCCGTTGTAATACTTAACCTCAGTACCGGATGCGGGGATGATATTTCCGTTTTGGTCGATATAGCTCTTGACTTCGTATCTGTCGCCCTTTTCCCATACACGGAGAATGGTTTTGCCGCCGTCATTGGTGTAAAGTGACTGGTCATTGTCGCGGAAACGATACCAAACCCAACCAAGGCAATATTTGGACTCCAAAAGGAGCAGGGTATAGTTTTCATAATAGTTTGCGCGATCCTGCTGTGTCTTGACCAACCAACCAGCATTCTGTTGATTTGCAAGAAGCTGACCGTTCATATCATAGGCATCTTCGGCTTTTGCGTAAAATTCGGTCACGATAAAGGGTTTTCCGGAATAACGGTAAATGGTAGCCATTGTTGAGACAGAGGGTTCCATACCATCATACATATTGATTGTCAACAAATCGCAGTATTTACCTGCGGCACGAAGATATCCTTCACTGGTTTTGTTGGTAGAATCAGCACGGGTACCGATATACATATGATTGGGATCATATTTTTCGATGACGTTGGCAACCGTTTCAAACAGTCTGGAAAACACAAATGCCTTGAATTCTTCATAATATTCGGGTTTGGCATCTTCAAGAGAAGGATTGATTTTTCCGGTTTTTGCGGAAAGCCATGTCCATGCAGTGGCATAGGAGAAAGCGTTGAAACCAATGGAAGGATCCAGAGTCAGATAACGCAGAAGCATATCCTTGTTTTTCGGCAATTCGTTATCGGAAGTATATCCGATAATCCTGTCGTTATCTGCATTTTGGGTGAGCCTTGCCGAGTTGACACCATCTACATAGGTGATGAAGTCCGGGTCAAAGACATTCATGGTGTTGTTATGGGCAAATGCGGACGATCCTCCGGTGGATGTGCTGAGTCCCAAGCTGCTCATATAGCTACCGATTCCGCTGACACCGCTGATTCCGTTGATCGGAGTAGCAGTTTCGGAATAGGATGTAAAAGCACCTGTGGCAGTATTGACTCCGATTTCTCTGAGGGATTTTGTAATGGTGGTCCAGTATTCTTCTGCGCTGCCGTATTTTGCGAGAACAGCATCTTTTTGATTTTGAGAATCACCGCTGGACAGCGCGTTTACGCCAACCGCGAAGAAGGGGTTGCCGATGGGATCAATTATGTAGAAGCGATTGTTGATTTTTTCGACGTGGAAGAAACCGGTAATGTCTCCTTTGATCGTCGAGTTGGTAATTCCACCGTAAATATCGTACCGGCATGCTTCTTCCGATGTAACTTCCTTGTAGCCGTTTTGAATCAGAGAATCAATGGTACGGGCATACTGGTCTTTATATATTCCGGAAGGCGGATTTCCTGTGCTTCTGCCGGGAGTAAGAACGGTGTGTGCTCCGCTCGGGGAAGTAATATCCACAGGCGTAAGTTCAAACACTTCATTATTGTCTGCTGCGTAAACGGCATCCTTGCCGCCGTTCATCCAAGCGGCAACGATCTGTTCGGCGTAGCCCCACGGCTCATAACCGTAGTTGAAGGATTTCACCAAATTCAGTTCATGTTTGAAAGTTACGGCATCTGTTGTGGAAGGAATAGAAAGATTTGCCGCTTTTGTACTTCCGCTTTCTTTGCTGGCAAAGACGGTCTGACTGCCGCTGCCGTCTTCCACTACATTTTCAATGCGGAAGGAAATTTTGTCCTTGCCGTCAAGGATTGCTTCGTGTACGTACTCCGTGACATCGCACTCAACAAAGCCGAGTCCGGAGAGGTACAGGGAACCGACTTCTTTCAGAATTTTGGCAGTTCCTTTTGAGACACTATTGGCAGTCAGTGTTTTTTCATCCCAATCGGATTCCGTGGCGTAAACTTTTGCTTCAATACCGCCGTTTTTCGTTTCGGCATCGGTAGCTTGGCGGGTTTGATTCAGGTGTACTCTGAAATTGATAGTTTCCTGTTCTAACAGCAAATCCTGAATTTTTCCCGAAATATCAAATTGGAAATAAGCAATTCTGGTGTTGGCAGCACCATTGCCGTTATTTTTTACTTCAATGGTTTCAAGGTTGCCGCGCGGGCTGTCACTGAATTTTGCCTGAATAAAGGTATCGTTGCAGGTTAGAATATCTCCGATGACATTTCCTTCTTCCGGTGTGGCGGAGAGAACGGGATAGCCATTCTCGCTGTCTCCGGAGAAGAACAGAATGGTTGCCAAACCGTAAATGCGGAGATCATTTTTCATGGTATAGGGACGAATGACAAGTCTGATGAGAGAAGCATTACTGTCCAACCCTCTGACGGTAAAGAGAGAAAGGTGACCGGTTTCCAGTTCGGCTGCTGTCACATTTTTTCCGTCAGCCAAAACACTCTCGGAAATTACGGTGTTGTTGGAAATATCCTGTGTTTCCGTTGTTTTTCCGTTGTTGTCGACGGTGGTCACGGAAACATTATAACCGGCTTGTGTAAAATTGTTTATTTTTTCAAGCCCCGAAAGGAAACGAATGTCAAATTTTCCGTTGGCGGGCTTTGTGGTCTGATAACCGAGATAATCCGCACTTTTTTCTGTATTAACACCGACTTCAATGGAATAGCCATTGCTGGAATATACGGAGATATCTTTTACATATGCTTCATATTCATATGCGGTGTCGAAGAAACGAATGGAGGATTTCTTGGTAATTTCCAAGTTTTTGTAAGTTTTGGAGAAGATCGGCTGACCGTCAAGATAAATTTCAAACGCACCGGATTGCGGTGTGATGGCAAAACGGAAATTGTACCATTTTTTCGGTTCCAGTTTTGCTCCGATTGCCGAGTTGGTATATCGGGTATAGAACAGATTGCCCTGGCTGTCGATGCGGATTGAACGATCATAACTATTATCGACAATCCAAGTGAAGATGGCAATGGGATATTCGTCGGATGTCAGATTGTCACGGGTACCTACAGGGAAAGATTCAAAGTAGGTTTTGTAATCCACATAAAAGGTATCGCATTGCACCAGTTGATTTTGGGTATCATCGATAAAGAATGCGGAGTGGGAAAATTTCAGACAATTTTCACCGTTGAGTTGAGTCAAAGAGGTCGTGCTGTCTAATCTGGCGGTGTAGTCGTTGGTGCCGGGGATGGGCGTGCCCTTGCTGAGGTCAATGTCCCACTTCAGGTCATCCTGCTTCGATGTTTCAGCGGCGGTTGCCGGAATGGCAACGACAGAAGAAACAAGGAAAAGAAATGTAAGAAGCAGAGCAAGGAGCGAGCGGAAGGTTCTGTTCTTTTTCATAAAAACTCCTTTTGAATTCCTTTCGGATAATTGATATTTTATTATATCATGTTTTTCAGTGGATGTCAATTTGTTTTTATATCATTTTGACAAATTTGCGTTTTGTTCCCGGATAAATATGGGCAGAATAATCTAACGAATCATAACACCTTGTCGTTAACAATTGGAATCTGTCAGACACGGCGTTCTCATTTCTTTTCGGAAGGCATACTGCTGTGAGCGGAACACAATCGATAGTAGGCTCCGTGCTTTGCCATCAATTCGTCGTGCGTTCCCGCTTCGACAATCCGTCCGCCGTCAATGAACAGGATTCTGTCACAATTTTTTATGGTAGAGAGACGATGTGCGATAATGAACGAGGTTCTGCCACGCAATAATTTTTCGATGCCGATTTGTAAGTAGCGTTCAGTCTGTGCATCAATGGATGAGGTTGCTTCGTCGAGAATCAGCACTGCGGGATTGCTGAGCATGGTTCTTGCAAAAGCAATCAACTGTTTTTGTCCCTGTGACAACATACCGCCGCCTTCGCTGACCTGGGTTTGGTATCCTTCCGGAAAGGTTTCGATAAAACTGTCGGCATGAACGGCACGGCAGGCTGCACGGATTTCCTCGGACGTAGCGTCCAGTCTTCCGTAACGGACATTATCTTCAATGGTTCCGGAAAAGATGAAACTGTCTTGCAACATAATGCCCATTTGTGACCTAAGGGAATGAATCGTAATATCGTTAATGTTTACACCATCGATCCGAAGCTCGCCTTCCGTCACATTATAAAAGCGACTGATGAGGTTGACGATGGTAGATTTTCCGGCACCGGTCGGTCCGACCAGCGCGATGGATTCTCCCGGTTTTGCCCGAAAAGAAACATTTTTCAGAATCCGGATGTCCTTCTCATAAGCGAAACTAACATTATTAAATTCCACATCGCCCTTTATATTGGGGAGTGGCTTGGCGTTTTCTCCGTCTGAAATGTCGATTGGTTCGTCCATTGTTTGGAAAATACGTTCCAGATAAGATGCCGAAGTCAGGAATTCGTTGTAGATATTGGCAAGGGAGATGATGGGGTCCCAAAATTTCGACGCGTAAGAAGTCATGCCGGTCAGGACACCGATCGAAACGGCGGGGGTAATCCAAAGTACGCCACCGATGTATACCAGACAGATAACCCAACGTTTCAGATTTTCGGTTACAAGGGAAGGAAGAACCGACATTGTGGCTTGTTTGTACCATGCGCGACGGTATTGAGCGTTCAGATCTTTGAAAATCTCAAGGTTTTTTTCCTGTCGGTCAAAAATCTCTACAACCTTGACGCCGAGAATATTTTCACAAGTATAGGCGGTCAGGTTGGAGTTTTTGTTATTGGATTTCATGTGGGCATCTTTTTGTTTGTTTTTAATAAGGAAGACAAAAGCCAGCAAGAAGGGAAGTCCGACAAGAACGATCAAAGCCAAAGTGGGGTCGAGGATAAACATAAACACGGCGATGAAAACAATATTGATAATATCAATGACGGCATCAATAATCCCGTTTGTCAGTGTTTCGGAAACGTTGTTGACATAATTGACAACGCGGACGAGAATTTTGCCGTGAGGGCGGCTGTCGTAATAGGAAAAAGGCAACTTTTGCAGGTGTTCAAACAAATCTGCACGGATTGTATAGATTATATTTTGCCCCACACGAGACATAATAAGACCTCTGAGACCATTCAGAATTGCACCGGCAATAATGACTAAAAGGGTGAACAAGGACAGACGAACCAAAAGCCCCATGTTTTTTTCCGGCATGGCAACATCAATTGCCTGTTTCATGAAAAGCGGAATGAGCAAAGTACAAACTGAACTTGCGGTGGAGATGAAAAACGCAAGGAACATCGACTTCCGATAGGGCTTGATATAGTGAAAGGCTCGCTTCAGACGTGAAAAATCCAAATGGCGGGAAAGCCCTTCATCCACATTGTATTTGTTTCTTGCCATTATCTCTCACCTCCTTCAAAAGCGGGAAGTCCTCCGATGTCCTGTAACTCACAGATGCCGCGATAGTATCGGTTGGTGCGGGCAAGTTCCTCGTGGGTTCCGATCTGAATTTTTCCGTTTTCAATGATCATGATTCTGTCGGCGGTTGACACTGAGGAAATTCGCTGTGCAATCATAATTTTTGTACAAGCGGTTGGCAGAGATGCCAAATTCTCCTGAATTGTTTTTTCGGTTTCCATATCTACGGCTGAGGTTGTGTCGTCCAACACCAGAATCGGTGCCTCTTCGGCAAGTGCTCTGGCGAGTGCCAATCTCTGTCGTTGTCCACCGGAGATTCCGACCCCTCTCTCACCGATAATGGTGTCATAAGATTCTTCCATGCGGCGAATAAAACCATCTGCCACAGCAAGGGTCGCATATGTATGGACTTTTTCCTCCGAAAGCTCCGGATTGCTGTAGGCAATGTTGCCGTCGACTGTGTCAGAGAACAAAAAGACATCTTGTGTTGCAATAGAGACCGAGTGGTGAACATCCGATAGTTTTTTCATTCTGATGTCCACATCGTCGAGTAGGATCTTACCCTCGGTTGCATCGTAAAAACGTGCAATCAGATTGATGAGTGTGGTTTTTCCGGAACCGGTCGGTCCCATAATGGCGAAGGTCTCTCCCGGATGGATTACAAAGGAAATGTTATCAAGAATTTTCTTTCCCTTTTCATAAGAAAAGGAAACATTCCGGAATTCAATCTTTCCTTTCAATGGTTTTGAATCGGCAATTGCATCATGGCGATCCGAAATAAGCGGACTTGCCTCACAAAGTTCAATGATTTTGGCAGAAGAGGTGATGAAATTCTGATAATTGTTCAGGATGACATTCATTTGTTTCATCGGGAGAGCGAGAGCCCATGTCAATTGCGTGAACATGGTCAGTTCACCGAGTGTCAGTCTGTCGCGGATTACCAGTATACCGCCGATGAGGAGAGTGAGAAAGGTAAGACTATTTGCCAGAAAATCCATGACTGGAACCAACTTCTGTCTTTCATATGCCGCTTGCAGATTGTTGTCCCGGTATTCGCGGCTGACTTTTGCGAATTTTTCCATTTCAAATTCTTCGCGGGCAAAAGCCTTGACTACGCGGTTCCCCTCAATATTTTCCTGTGCTGTGTTGTTCAACTGAGCAAAGCTCTGGCGGATATTTCGATAGATGCTTCCGACCTTTTTGGAATACAGATAGGAGGCAAGACACAGAATCGGAACGACGGCGACAAGTACAAGTGTCAGTGTCAGATTGACGCGTCCGAGCGCGAAAATCGGAGCGATAAAAAGAATGGTGGTTTCTACAATTACATACAAGGTATATGCTATAAAATGTCTCACATGATTGACATCGGCGTTGGAACGTGTAATCAGATCACCGGTTCTTACCTTGTCAAAGAAACGCATTTCCTGGTGTTGGATATTGTCAAATATGGAAACACGGATGTTCGTTACCATCATCTGCGTGGATAGCTCAAAAAGGAGTTTTCTGAGGAAAAGCAACACCGTGCGTCCGAAAACCACGGCACACATCATAACAAGAAGATGCAAAAAAAGGTCATTGTTTTTTCCGAGGATAGCATCGTCGATAAGAGATTTTGAGAGAATCGGTGTAATGACCGCCATGCCGGATGCTACCGATGATACGATACATCCCACGACAACCATCCATCTTCGCCCCTTTAGTTTCTCCCATGCAAAACGCAAAGAAAACCACATAAATCGAAACCTCCGATTCCCGGCTGATTTTTGTCTATTGTATCACAAATCGGATCATTTTCATATGGCAAAAAAGCCGAATTTTCATGTCGAATTTTGGCGTTTCTGACAAAAGAGGAGTAAAAAATATTGATTTTTCATTTTCTCTTGAGATCGCTTCTCGTCAGAGATGTCGTATGATAGCGTTTTGTCCCAAAACATACTCAAGAGACATTCTTTCCAAACTATCAATTATACTGTTAAATGTTGATGGTGACGAGTGAATACTTGGGGGTGTATTGCTGTCGTTAAAAAATATTTTGCATTTTATTGCTTTTTTTGTTGTTTTTTGTGGTATAATATCCACAGAAAGAATTGCGTTGCAATTCTTCACGGGCTTGCGCCCTCCCCGTGTCCACGGACACGGCTGTGGCATTGACGGCTTCGCAAAAATGCTCTTGCGAGCAAGCATTTTTGCTTCATGGTATAATAGCCACAGAGAAGAATTGCAGGCAATTCTTCTCGGGCTTGCGC
>CAKSSY010000030.1 GCA_934489945.1 uncultured Eubacteriales bacterium | reverse complement strand
TTTCATCGACGTGCGCTTTTTTCGCAATTTCAACTATGGGTTTCTTTTGACATGCTTGCGCTATTTCGATATCGGACAGATATTCCATTTGTTTTCTCCTTGGTTATATGGATTCGTATTTTGTGTCGCGTCACTTTATCTGAAATATTGAACGGCGGCTTCAAACATACGGATGTCATAGTTCCCGGGAACATTGCGATAAAGTCCCGAACCGATTCGTTCGCTGTGTCCCATTTTGCCGAAAACTCTGCCGTCCGGTGATGTGATTCCCTCAATTGCAAAGGCAGAATCGTTTGGGTTGAAGTGAATGTCGGTTGTTGCCTTTCCGTCCCAGTCCACATATTGGGTGGCAATCTGACCATTGGCGGCAAGGGCGGCTATCATCTTTTCGTCGGCAAGAAAACGCCCTTCACCGTGGGAAATCGGAACATTCACAATGACGCCGACATCCATCAATGACAACCACGGAGACTTGTTGGAGGAAATTCTGGTGCGGACGATACGGGATTGGTGACGGGCAATGGTGTTAAAAGTCAAAGTGGGGCAGGTTTCATCGGTGTCGATAATTTTGCCATAGGGAACAAGACCCAGTTTAATCAGTGCCTGAAAGCCGTTGCAGATGCCGCCCATTAACCCATCACGCCGTTCAAGAAGGTCGGTTACTGCTTCTCTGACAGTTGGGTTACGGAAGAATGCCGTAATAAATTTGGCAGACCCATCCGGTTCATCTCCGCCGGAAAATCCTCCCGGAATGAATACCATTTGTGCGTTTTTTAGTTGTTTTGTGAAAAAATCAATGCTGTTCGCAATATCAGCGGCACAGAGGTTGTGGATGACAATGATTTCCGGTTCGGCACCCGCATCGGCAACTGCCTTTGCAGAATCAAATTCACAATTTGTGCCGGGAAACACCGGGATCAGGATTTTCGGTTTTGCCACATTGATTGCGGGGGCAATCCGACTGGCGGTCCGATACGAAACCGTTTGCGGATTCTTACCGGTGTTTTGAATGTTGCAGGGAAATACCCCTTCCAGTTTGTTTTCATAGATGGCAAGAAGCTCGGATAACGCAAGCGTTTCATTGCCGTGGGAAAGGTCGGCTTTCTCCGTTACGGTGCCGATGATATTGTGTGCATCTTCCCAATCCGAGACTTCCAGAACAAAACCGGCATAGTGGTATCCGAAAAGATCGCTCATTGAAATGGTTTCGGAAAATTTGCATCCCAAATGATTTCCGAAGCACATTTTCATTACGGCTTCCGCAATGCCTCCCATTCCCGGGGTGTAACAGGACACGGCTGTTCCGTTTCTCAGAAGTTCGGTTACACGGGAGAAAAGTGCAATCAGCGAGTCGGTTTTGGGAAGATGATTTTCGTCATATTCGGGTGACAGGAAGATGATTTTGTTTCCCGCTTTTTTGAATTCAGAAGAAACAATTCGATCGGTTGTGGATGTCGTTACAGCAAAGGAGACCAATGTAGGCGGAACGTCGATGTTCTCGAAAGACCCACTCATGGAGTCCTTTCCGCCGATAGCACCAATCCCGAGTTCCATTTGCGCTTTGAACGCTCCGAGCAGTGCGGAAAGCGGTTGACTCCAACGTTTGCCGTCCTTTCCGGGATGTTTGAAATATTCTTGAAAGGTAAGATAAACTTCTTTGAAGTCCGCACCTGTTGCAATCAGTTTGCAAATTGATTCGACCACGGCGAGATAAGCACCGTGGTAAGGACTTTTTTCGGCAATAAAGGGGTTATAACCGAAAGCCATCAGGGAACAATTGTCTGTGTGCTTTTTCTCGACCGGAATTTTTTGTACCATCGCTTGGATTGGAGTAAGTTGATGTTTTCCTCCAAAGGGCATCAGTACGGTGCCTGCACCGATGGTGGAGTCAAAACGCTCGGAAAGTCCGCGCTTGGAGCAGATATTGAGATCATCTGCAAGCCGACGATAATTTTCACGGAAAGAACCGTCAATGCAATCGTTTTCTGCTTTCAATGGTTCGGTTGTGATGCAGATGTGTTTGTCTGCTCCGTTGGAATTGAGAAATTCGCGTGAAATGTCAACAACGGTATTTCCGTTCCAACGTATTACGAGGCGGGGAGAAGCCGTGACGGTTGCCACCGGTGTGGCAGAAAGATTTTCAAGGGAAGCGAGCTTCAGAAACTCCTCCGCGCGATTCGCTTCCACTACAATCGCCATACGTTCCTGGGATTCGGAAATTGCAAGCTCGGTGCCGTCTAAGCCTTCATATTTTTTTGGGATTGCGTCAAGGTTTATATCAAGTCCGTCGGCAAGTTCGCCGATGGCAACCGATACCCCTCCCGCACCAAAGTCGTTGCATCGTTTTATCAGTTTGCAAGCCTCGGGGTTGCGGAAAAGGCGTTGCAATTTGCGTTCTTCGGGAGCGTTTCCTTTTTGCACTTCAGCTCCGCAGGTTTCTACGGAGTGCGTATTGTGCGCTTTGCTTGAGCCGGTCGCACCACCAATGCCGTCCCGTCCGGTCGCGCCACCCAAGAGAATTACAATATCTCCCGGGAGCGGCGTTTCACGGCGAACATTTTTTTCCGGTGTTGCGGCAATCACAGCTCCGATTTCCATACGCTTGGCTGCGTAGCCCGGATGATAGATTTCATCCACGATTCCGGTGGCAAGACCGATTTGATTGCCGTATGAGGAATACCCTGCGGCAGCTGTCTGAACGATTTTTCTTTGAGGCAACTTGCCGCGTATCGTTTTCTCAACGGGAGTCAATGGATCCGCCGCACCCGTCACACGCATTGCGCCGTAAACATAGGAGCGACCGGAAAGCGGATCGCGGATAGCCCCTCCGATGCAGGTTGCTGCACCGCCGAAAGGTTCAATTTCCGTAGGGTGATTATGCGTTTCGTTTTTGAAGAGCAAAAGCCATGGTTCGTCGATACCGTCAACCTTGACATTGATCTTGACGGTGCAGGCGTTGATTTCTTCGCTTTCGTCCAGTTTTTCCAGTTTGCCTTGCTTTTTCAGTGCTTTTGCTGCAATGGTTGCAATGTCCATAAGACATATCGGTTTGGTTCTGCCGAGAAATTTGCGGGTTTCGATATATTCATCATAGGTTTTTTGAAGCAATTCATCTTCAAAAGTAACATGATCGATCACCGTCAGAAATGTGGTGTGACGGCAATGATCCGACCAATAGGTATCAATCATACGGATTTCGGTGATTGTCGGATTCCGATGTTCGGCTCTGAAATACTTCTGACAGAAGGTCAGGTCGTCAAGATCCATCGCCAGTCCGTATTGTACAATAAACCCGGCAAGTTCGTCCCGGTTCAAATCGATAAAGCCGTCCAACGTGCGGACGGTGGTTGGAAGTTCATGTTTGATTTCCAGTGTTTTGGGCAGGTCAAAGGATGCTTCACGGGCTTCTACGGGATTGATTACGTGTTTTTTGATTGCCTGTATTTCCTTGTCGGTCAGATTTCCGTAAAGCAGATAAACTTTTGCAGTGCGAACCGTCGGGCGGTTTGATTTAGAGATGATCTGAATACACTGCGCGGCGGAATCGGCTCTCTGATCGAATTGACCGGGGAGAAACTCAACGGCAAAGGCAAACGCATTGTCTGTCTTGAAGTCGTGCGTAACAATATCCAACTGCGGTTCGGAGAAAACCGTTTTTTCGGCATATGAAAACAGTTCTTCGGAAATGTTCTCTGCATCATAACGATTCAAAATGCGTACATTTTCAAGATTTTTGATTCCGAGAAAGGTTTTGGCTTCGGACAACAGTTGAGTCGCCTCGTGTGCAAGACCGGATTTTTTTTCAACATAGACTCTGTAAACCATTTTAATCCTCCAAAGCCGCCAAGGCTTTTCTTCCGATATCGTGTCTGTAATAGGCGTTTTCAAACTGGATTTTTTCTACTTTTTCATAAGAGGAAGAAATTGCCTCCCGAAGCGTTTCCGCTACCGAGGTGACACCGAGCACACGACCGCCGGCGGTGAACAACCTGCCGTTTTGGGAAATCGCACCTGCCACGAACACAGAGGATACGAGTTCATCGGGAATCCGGATCTCATATCCTTTTTGATAGGAACCCGGATATCCCGCAGATGCCATAATCACACAACACGCAGATTTCGGACTGAACTTCACTTCTGTTTCTGCTAAAGTGCCGTCTGTGACTGCCTGCATTACCGTTAAAAGATCGCTTTCCAGCAAAGGCAGAACAACTTGCGTTTCCGGGTCGCCGAAACGACAGTTATATTCAATTACCTTCGGACCCCTCTCGGTCAACATCAGTCCGAAATAGAGACATCCTTTGAACGGTCTGCCTTCGGCGTTCATGGCATTGATTGTGGGGACAAAGATTTCTTTCATGCAACGTTCGGCAATGGTATTGGTATAGAAGGGGTTAGGAGCAATCGTGCCCATGCCGCCGGTGTTGAGTCCGGTATCAAAATCCCCCGAACGTTTGTGGTCCATCGAGGAGATCATGGGTTTTATGGTTTTTCCGTCGGTGAAGGCAAGCACCGAAATTTCCGGACCTTCCAGATACTCTTCTATAACCAGTTGTTCGCCGCTTTTTCCGAATTTTTTGTCCCGCATAACAACAATAACCGCTTTTTTTGCTTCTTCACGGGTGAATGCGACGGTTACGCCTTTACCGAGAGCCAATCCATCGGCTTTGATAACAATGGGAAGAGGGGAGTTTTCAACATAAGCAAGTGCCTTTTCCACATCGTCAAAGACTTCGTAAGAAGCGGTGGGGATGCCGTATTTTTTCATCAGATTCTTTGCGAAAACTTTGCTTCCTTCGATAAAGGCGGCGTTTGCCCGAGGACCGAAACAGGGAATTCCCGCATTTTCCAGCCTGTCCACACAACCGAGTACCAGCGGATCATCCGGTGCGACAATTGCATAGTCAATGTGGTTTTCCAAGGCAAAAGTTACGATTTTATCAATTTCGCAAGCTCCAATCGGAATACAGGTGGCATCCTTTTCCATGCCCCCGTTTCCCGGGAGGGCGAAGATGGTGTCAATTCTTGTGTTTTCTTTGAGTTTTTGGATGATGGCGTGTTCTCTTCCGCCACCACCGACAATCATCAGTTTCATCGTTGTCCTCCATCAATGGTGGAACAGGCGCAGCCCGGTAAATGCCATAACCATGTTGTATTTATCGGCACATCCGATTACAAGGTCATCACGAACAGAGCCGCCCGGTTCGGCAATATAGGAGACTCCGCTTTTACGGGCACGCTCGATGTTATCGCTGAACGGGAAAAACGCATCGGAACCGAGAGACACACCGTTCATCGTCGCAAGATATGCCTTTGCTTCTGCATCGGTCAAGGGCTCGGGACGGCGGGTGAAATATTTTTGCCAATTGCCGTCTGCACAGACATCCTCTTCGTTTTTGTTAATGTAGCCATCGATGACATTATCCCGGTCGGGTCTGCCAAGGGTGGGGAGAAAAGGAAGATTCAACACTTTGTCGCACTGACGCAAAAACCATGTGTCTGCCTTATTGCCCGCAAGACGGGTACAGTGGATTCTCGATTGCTGTCCCGCACCGACGCCGATTGCCTGACCGTCGTAGGCAAAGCAAACCGAGTTGGACTGTGTATATTTTAAGGTGATAAGTGAAAGGATCAGATCTCTGACCGCATTTTCCGGAAGGGTTTTATTTTTCGTAACAAGATGAGAGAGCAAATCGCGATTGATTTCAAAATGATTTCCGGCTTGTTCAAAAGTGATGCCGAATACTTGTTTGCGTTCTGTGGGAGCCGGAGAATAGTCTGCATCCATTTTCACGATGCTGTAATTGCCTTTGCGCTTGGACTTGAGAATTTCCAAGGCTTCCGGTTCATATCCGGGAGCGATAATTCCGTCGGAAACTTCACGTTTTATCATCCGTGCGGTTGTAACATCGCAAATGTCGGACAGTGCGACCCAATCGCCGAAAGAGCACATACGATCGGTTCCTCTGGCTCGTGCATAAGCACAGGCAAGAGGAGAGGCATCCAGATCTTCAATGTCGTCAACAAAACAAGCCTTCTTGAGTTTGTCGCTCAGTTTGATGCCGACTGCGGCAGAAGTGGGACTGACATGCTTGAACGAAGCAACGGCGGGAAGACCGAGGGCTTTTTTCAACTCTTTGACAAGCTGCCAGGAATTGAAAGCATCCAGAAAGTTGATATATCCGGGCTTTCCGTTGAGAATTTCGATAGGAAGTTCGCTTCCGTTCTGCATAAAAATTCGGGCAGGCTTTTGATTGGGATTGCATCCGTATTTTAACTCAAATTCTTTCATAACTCTTTTCCTCACTTGTTTTGGTTGATAAGACGGTTGTCTTCCTTGCCGGTTGCAAGATTGGTGTAGCGGACGTAAAGAGAAATGCGATTCTCGGCATTCAGAGCATTCCACAGAGAATCGGTAAAGGTATCGATGGAATCGGGAATGGCAATACGCTCCGGTTCGCCCTGAAAGGTCGGCGGGGGATTTCCGTCGCCTACATAGGTGTGGAGAAAATGCCCGAGTCCGGGAAGGGCAGTGTAAGAGAAGGTATAACGGTTGCAAGCGGTTCCAAGAGCATCCGCACTTTTGAGAATACTCATTTCGTAGGAAAAATCCTTATCTGCAAAGGTCAAAATACCGCTGATGCGGGGGGTAAAGTTTGGACGGTCCGGCTCAAAGGTGCGGCTTTCCAGCGCGGACCGAAAGTTTTTTCCGTTTTGCAAGCCCTTAAAAATCGTGTCGGTCTGATCGCCGTTTGTGACGATCAATTTGTTTTGGTATTTTCTCTGTGCGGCATAAATGATCAGGCTGGGATCTTCCACCTTGGAGAAGTCAAACGGCTCGGTATACAGCACGCCGTTTTTTTCAACAAACACCCGATTGCGACTGTTGGCACTTCTGCCCATGATAAAATAGGCGGAAACTGCCGATTCTCCGTTCGCGGATTTTCCGATGACAATTCCTCTACCGACATAACGGTTGTCGCGAATGAGCTTTGCAATATCATGAATTTTGTAAATGTTCACGGGTCGCTTCCTCTTCTTTTCGTATTTTTGCTGCAATCCGTTCGGTTGCTTCGGGGAGAATTTTCCATTCCGCAATACGCATTACGCGCTCTTGCAGAGTCTTTGGCGTGTCGTGTTTCAAAACGTGAACCGCCTTTTGCAGGATGATTTCGCCGCCGTCCGGAATTTCATTGACAAAATGAACCGTAGCACCGGTCAGTTTGACACCGCGGGCAAGTGCCGCTTCGTGAACGCGCAGACCGTAAAATCCTTCGCCGCAAAATGCCGGAATGAGGGACGGATGAATATTGAGAATCCGATGGTCAAATTTTCGGGTAAAGTCCGAACTGAGAATACACAGAAAGCCCGCCAGTACGATGAGGTCAATCTCATAATCTGCCAGCAATCTGACAATACGGGCTTCCATGCCGGCTTGACCGAGTTCTTTTTTGCTCGCAACGGCAGTGGCAATGCCGCTTGAGATTGCACGGGTGAGTGCATAGGCATCCGGTTTGTCGGAAATCACCAAACAAATGGTTCCGCTTTGGAGAGTTCCGTTTTTTTCGGCATCGATCAGTGCCTGAAGATTGGTTCCTCCACCCGAAACCAAAACGGCAATGTTAATTTTTCTTGGCAAAACGATCACCCGCTTTCAATAGAATGGGAAGAATGAGACTGCCGACAGTGTTTCCGAGAATTGCCGCCGTCTCAAAGGTCAGAATTTTGAAATCAAAGAGTCCCGATGCCCCAAAGTAAAACATATCGGCAACCGAGTGCTCAAATCCGCTCAGAATGAACACGGGAACGCAGAATAAGATGCCGAGCGGCGAGTTTTTTTGTCTGAAAATCTGTACCGCAAGATACATCAGGATGCCGCAAAAAACAGCTCGGATGAAGGTGATAAAAAAGGTTTGTTCTGTCTTTGCCGTGCAAATTTCCGCCGCAGTTTCGCCGAGCGAAGGAAGTACATAGCGGATAAGCATACCGAGCAGGAACGTAACGATGAGATTTCCCGCAAGACCGATGACAAGTGCAGTGATATTTTGGAAGGAATGGTTCTCAATGAGATATCCGATTTTGCCGGTGAAAAGATAATAACCGAGGTAACAAATACAAAGGAGTGCCACGGAAAACAGAATGGCACCGACCGTTTTGTTGTCGCAGGCAAGAAAAACGCATCCGCCGATAGCAATCAGAATTCCCGCCGAGATGCTTTCCGTTACCGTTTTCAACATATTTGAATCCTCGTATCTGCCTTTTCAATCGTTCCGATAACATAGGCATCCTCACCGTTATCATGAAGGACGGAAAGAGCAGTTTCCGTCTCTTCGGAGGGAACCACAACACTCATGCCGACCCCCATGTTGAAGGTGTTAAACATATCTCGTTCCGGAATGTTTCCGGTTTTGGCAATGAGATTGAAAATCGGGAGGACGCGAACGGCATTGCGTTCAATGGTTGCACAAAGTCCCTCCGGGATGCTGCGCGGAATGTTTTCGTAAAAGCCGCCACCGGTAATATGTGAAATGCCTTTGACCTTGACACGTTCAAGAAGAGCAAGGATTGGCTTGACATAGATTCTGGTAGGGGTCAGTAAGGCATCTCCCAGTGACCGACCTTCAAGCTCTGCGACGGGGGTGTGCAGATTGCAGTTCTCAATGTCAAATACTTTGCGAACAAGGGAAAAGCCGTTGGAATGAACGCCGCTTGACGGGAGAGCAAGGATAACGTCCCCTTCTTTCATGGTGTTACGGTTGATAATCTTTTCTTTGTCCACAAGACCGGTGCTGTATCCTGCAAGATCGTACTCGTCCGCCGGGTAAAAACCCGGCATTTCTGCGGTTTCCCCGCCAATCAATGCCACACCTGCCTGAGTACAGCCGGCACAAACACCGGCGACTATGTTGGCAATTCGTTCGGGAACATTTTTTCCGCAGGCAATATAATCCAGGAAGAACAACGGTTTGGCACCGCAACAAATAATATCGTTGACGCACATGGCAACGCAATCAATGCCGACCGTATCGTGCTTGTCCATGAGGAAAGCGAGTTTGAGTTTGGTACCGACGCCGTCGGTACCGCTGACGAGGATCGGGTGCGTCATGCCCGTCAGATCCAGTTCAAACAAACCGCCGAAACCGCCAATGTCCGAGCAAACACCCGGAATCATAGTGGTGGCAATATGTTTTTTCATCAGTTCTACAGCACGGTACCCGGCAGTAATATCCACGCCTGCTGCTGCGTAAGCATCGGATTTTGAGTTTTCAATCATGATTCTTTTCCTTTCCGTTCCAGCAATAGGTGCAGAGTTTGCAGACCGGCAACCCGATTGCCTTTACAAGACCGTCAAGCGTTTGAAATTCAAGGGAAGCCAGATGGAGTTTTTCGCAGATTGCTTTTCGCATCTTTTGTCCGCGTTCGGTGGTTCCGTCCGCATACTCCTCAAGATGCTTCATGCCTTCCTTTCCCTCCAGTTCCATAATGATGTTGCGTGTCAGCAAATCCATGTCACCCGTAGATCTGGAAAAATTCAGATATTTGCATCCGAACATAATCGGCGGGCAGGCAGAACGCATATGAACTGCTTTGGCACCGCTTTCATAAAGGAAATCCACCGTTTCGCGCAACTGTGTACCGCGGACTATGGAATCATCGATGAAAAGCAGTTCCTTTCCGTGAATCAATTCTTTGACGGGGATTTGTTTCATTTTGGCAATTCGATTGCGTTCCGGCTGACTGGCGGGCATAAAACTACGCGGCCATGTCGGGGTATACTTAATGAAAGGACGCGAGAAGGGCAGATGGGTACGATTGGCAAATCCGATAGCGTGGGGCGTTCCTGAATCGGGAACACCCGCAACGTAATCAATGCTTGGCAAGGTTCCGTTTTGTGTTTCGTTTTCCGCCATGATTTCTCCGTTGCGATAACGCATGGTTTCCACATTGATGCCTTCATAAGTCGAGGTGGGAAATCCGTAATAGGACCAAAGAAAAGAGCAAATGTGCATCTCCTCATGTCCTTCCAAAAGGGTTTTGAAATCATGAGAGGTGACTTCCACAATTTCAGCGGGCTTTAGTTCGTAAACGCTTTCGTATCCGAGTTTTTCATAAGCAAAATGTTCAAAGGAGACGCAATAGCCCTTTTCACCGTGACCAATGTGTACGGGAAGTCGTCCGTCTTTGTCGCGTGCAACGATAATGTTTCCTTGTTCGGTTAAAATCAGAATCAATGCCGTACCGTCGATTTTTTCCTGGACATAGCGAATGCCATCTGCAATCGTTGATTTACGGTTGATGTATGCCGCGATCAGTTCGGTTTTATTGACGCCATGACCGGCAAGGGCGGTGAGTTGACTGTTGCCGTCTTTTACGTAATCTGCAGCAAGAGACGCGTCGTTGTTGACCGTCCCCACCACCGAGATGGCATAACGACCGAGGGAAGATTGAATTAAAAGGGGTTGCGGGTCACTGTCGTTAATGGTGCCGATTGCCGAAGTTCCTGTCATTTGTTCGAGAATGCCGTCAAACTGTGTGCGAAACGGAGCATTCCCGATGTTGTGAATTTTGCGTTGAAAACCCAGTTCCGAAGAAAGGGCGGCAATACCTGCACTTTTCGTGCCGAGATGGGAATGGTAATCCGTTCCGAAAAAGACATCCGGCAAAATGTTTTGATTGCCGACAACTCCGAAGAATCCACTCATGTTTTTCTCCTTATTGATTGGCAGAGAAGAACAGACCGGAGAGCGTCATGGGGTCGACATATTTGCCGTCTTTGTATACACGCATATTGCCGGAGGCAATTTCGTCAATCAGCATGATGTTTCCATTGCTGTCATAGCCGAATTCAAATTTAATATCATAAAGCACCAGCCCTTTGGCAGAGAGATCGTCTGCCACGATTTTGGTGATTTTCCGGGTCATAGCCTTGATTTCGTCATACTGTGTTTCAGTCATAACGCCAAGTGCGGCGAGTGCATCCTTTGTTACCAGCGGATCTCCTTTTTCGTCGTTTTTAAAGGTCATTTCCACATAAGCGGGAAGATCATCGCCTTCCGAAATATATTCGCCATATCTGCGGAAGAAACTGCCGACAGCCTTATAGCGACAAATGACTTCAAGTCCGTGACCAAAAACTTTGCCGGGAATTACCTCCATGGTAGTGTCGGCAAGATTGGCATTGACGTAATGCGTTTTGATCCCGGCAGCGTTGATCTTTTCAAAAAAATAAACAGACATCCGCAGGTTGACATCGCCGACACCGTCAATAGTTAATCCGACCGAATTTTCGCCGGGGTCAAACACGCCGTCTTTGCCTGTGCAGTCGTCTTTGAATTTGAGTAAGTAATTTCCGTTCTCCAGTGCGAAAACATTTTTGGTCTTTCCGGTGTAAACGAGTTTCATAATTTGGATCTCCTTTAAAATAAATTTTTATTCTTCAGATTTTGGAAGCAATTTCTTTGTCTTTGGCAAGAACACTGTCAGCGTCTTGTTTTTTCCGGGCTTTCAATTTTGCCGAGAGATTTTCATCCGAGACGGCGAGTATTTGTACAGAAAGCAAAGCGGCATTGATTCCCCCGTCAATTGCGACCGTTGCCACCGGGACACCGGAGGGCATCTGAGCCGTAGATAACAGGGCATCTATGCCGTTAAGCGTATTCGATTTACAAGGAATTCCGATTACCGGAAGCGTGGTTTGTGCCGCGATTGCGCCCGCAAGATGGGCAGCCATTCCCGCTGCGGCAATCAGCACGCCAAAACCGTTTTTTTCGGCACTTTGGGCGAAGTCTGCAGTTCGGGAGGGGGTGCGGTGTGCAGAGTATATGTGCACTTCATAAGGGACACCGAAAGCCTTGAGTGTGTCAACAGCTTTTTGAACGATGGGAAGATCACTGTCACTTCCCATAACGATTCCGACTTTTTTCATAGCATTTCTCCTTTCAAGAAAAACAAAAGGGCGCAGTTAAGACTTTTGAATCCTAACTGTGCCCAGACGGTCGGCTTTATTACTTCTTGCTCCCATGCAGTACTCTGCAAACCCGTCAGTCACAAGAAATCCACTCTTATTGTATCATATTTTTTTCTTGTTGTCAATATGATTTTTTGCAATTTTTGAATCTTTTGACAGTTGTCGACCACGGGAAATATGGATTTAATTTTTGATGAGGCGTTTGATAAGGGCAACCTGAAGACGACGTGGGCAGAGATTGAATAATTTCAAGAGAAGATTGTTGTTTGGCTTGTAGCAAAGACGCGGATGTTTGGATTCCACGGCATGGCAGAGGATTTCGGCAAGCTTTTCGGGGGGCTTGGCTGTGCCGCTTTGGATTTGCATGATGCGGCGGAACCGCGCGGCATCGGCGCGATACAGTTTCGTTTTTTCTGCCATTCGGTCGAGCGAGGAAAAAGAGGCGGCAATCATGCCGGTATCGAACGCCCCCGGTTTGATCTCAATGACCGGAACCCCGAGAAGTGCAAGCTCTTGACGGAGTGAGTCCGTGTAATGTTCCAGTGCGGTTTTGGTCAGGGAATAAATGCCGTTGAAAGGAAGCGCTTTCATGCCGGCAAGTTCGCTGGTTGTGACAAGAATTCTTCCGTTTTCTGCTCTGACAAGCGGGAGAAAAATGCGGTTCAGATGATAAACACCGAAAACATTGACTTTGAAAATGTGTTCAAGTTCTGCTTCCGGCACCTCAATCAGCGAGTCCATAAAATAGGTTCCCGCAAGCGAGATGATGGCGGAGATTCGATCGGTTTTGCATCTGACGATATCGAATGCGCGGGAGACGCTTTCGGAATCGGTGACGTCGGTTTCGATTTCCACAACATTTTCCATCTGCGTTTCGCTTTTGTTTATATCAAGCGAGAAGACCGTGTATCCGCGTGCGGCAAAAGCGGAAACTGCCGCGCGTCCGAGTCCGCCGTTGCCGCCGGAGATGACAACGAACCGGGCGTTATTCATGACTTTTCTCCTTTTGGTTTATGTGGTAAATAACGGCATTCAGTGCCTTTGCTTCCTCCGCACTGTGCGTGACAAGAATCACGGCATGGTTTTCCGCATAATTTCGTACAAGCGTCAGCAGAAGGTCTTTTCTGTCTGCGTCTACGGCAGAGAAAGGTTCGTCGAGCAGAAGCAGGTCACCTTCATAGGCAAATGCCCGTGCCAAAGCGACGCGTTGCATCATGCCGCCCGAAAGTTCAGCGGGGAAACGGTCGGCGGCATCGGCAAGTCCGACTTTGGTAAGCCATTCGTCGGCTTTCTTGTCAGCCGATTTTCCGTTCGGAACAACAACGGCGACGTTTTCGCGTGCCGTCAGCCAATCAAAAAGTCGCGGTTCCTGAAATTTGAAGGCGATTTTGGAAAAATCAGAAAAGAGCGTGCCGGAGTCGGGTTTGGTGAGCCCCGCAAGAACGCGCAAAAGAGTGGTTTTGCCGATTCCGGAAGCTCCCATGACAGCCACAACTCCGTTGTCACCGCACGTGAGAGAAAAATCGGTCAGTACTTTTTTTTCGGCAAAAGAAACGCACAGTTTATCAGCTTTCAGCATTGTTTTTCCTCCTGAAATATGAGTATCCTGTCCGTTTCAGGAGATGAGTGATGACAAATTCGACCAACAGACTCAAAAGAATTACCACCGTTGTCCATGCAAAAAGGTCCTCGGTTTCGAGGTATATTTTGGCGTGATAGAGCTGTTTTCCGATGGAAAGCGGAGAAACCGCAAGAACTTCCGCCGCTACGCCTGCTTTCCATGCCATGCCGATTGAGGTTCGGCACGCGGAAACAAAATAGGGCATGACCGATGGGAGATAGAAGCTGCGGAGTTTTTTGGCAAGAGGAAATCGGTAAATACGGCAGACCTCGGACAGTCTCGGGTCAAGAGCCGCGATTCCGTCACTGACCGCTGCCCAGACAATGGGGAGAACAATCAGCGACGCGATAAAAACGGGAAGTGCGGAGGCACCGAGCCAAAGAAGCGCAAGTATGATAAAGGATGCGACCGGGGTGGCTCGGATAACTGTGATAAACGGAGCAAAGAGACGCCTACAAAGAGAAAACCGAGAAGTGAGCAAGGCAAGAAGAATTCCCGTGAAAATCGCAAGGAGTATGCCGAATGTCACCCGAAGAATACTGGCAAGAATTGTTTTCCAAAAGTCGGCGGTTCGGACCAGTACGAGAAGACGGCGAAAAACCGCGACGGGGGTCGGGAGCAAAAGCTCACGACCCACCGCCAGTGCTGCCAACCACCAAATGCCGAGCCAAAAGGCGAGAATAACAGCACCGGAAATCCATTTTTTCTTATTTTCCTTCATTTTCCGTCATGTGTGAAATAGAAAGCGTCATCGGGTAATGCGCCGCCGACGGAGGCGGGGTTTCGTTCAAACATGGTAGAAAGAAATACCGACAAGACATTTTTCATTTCCGCACCGTCGAGGTATACAATATTGCAAGAGGGAATCGCTTTTGCGGCAACAGCGGTGGCACCGGCATAAATTCCGAGATCCACAACCATCTGAGCCGCTTCAGTCGGATTTTCATTCACAAAAGAAATAGAGGCTTTGTATTCTTCGAGGAATTTATCAACTTCTGTGGGATGTTCTTCCAAAAATGCGGTACGGACGACCACACATCCCTGTACCAAAGATTCACTGCCGATGGTATTTTTCCATTCATTTGTCAAATCAAGTGCGATCGTAAGATTTGCGTTTTTACTCATAGCAACCGTAAGGACGGGCTGTGGAAGGACTGCAATCATTCCGGCATCTGATGCGGCTACGGCACTCATCAGGGCGGCAGGCTGTGCATAAGTTGTGTCAATTGTTACATTGACCTTTGCCGCTTTGCAAACAGCCTCAAAGATAAAGGCGGGATTTTGAGCAGGACAGTAGACGGTCTTGCCTTCAAGATCGGCAAGAGATGAGATCGATTTTCCGTTCTCTACGACATAGAGGACACCGAGTGTATTGAGCGCGAGAACGCGGATTTCTCCTTTGGTTTTGTTGTACAGAACCGATGCGGCGTTGGTGGGAAGGGCGGCGAGGTCAACATCTCCCTTAATGAGAGCGGCGGTGATGACCGAAGCATCTGTTTCAACGGAAAAAGAGTAGTTGAGAGCTGTTTTTCCGTCTTTTTTGTCGTTCATCAATTTTGCCGCGCCGAATCCGGTGGTTCCGTTCAAAACAGAAACGCGGACGGGAAGCGTTGCATCCGGGATGGGCGGATTTGTCTCTTCCGGTACAGTTTCTGTCTTCTGTGTGGGGTCGGTAGAGGGAAGAGTGGTTTCCGGGGTGTTTCCGGAGCAGGAAACGAACGAAAAAACACTCATAACAACGAGAATCAGTGCAAGAACCGAGGTAATTTTTTGGTGTGACATGGATAATTTCTTCCTTTACTTTATTATTTATTTATAAAAATCAATCATGGCATTCCGGTCAATCAGCGTGATTGTTTTGCCTTCTTTTTTGATGAAGCCGTCTGCCGTAAATTTGTCAAAAACACGATAGAGAGAAGCTCTGCCGATGTTCAGCATATCCGAAAGGGAATTGGCGTTGATGGAGAGGGAAAAACTGTTTTCCGGACTTTGCGAACAGAGAAAATAGGCGAGCTTTCGTTCCGGCGAACCGGCGGTAAAACAGGAAATTTTGGTATTCAGATAACAAATCTTGTCGGACAGACATCGGATATAGTTCATCATAAAGGTCGGGTTGCTGTTGACAAGAGCGTGAATGTCCTCTGCCGTGAAAAACAGAACTTTGCAGGCACGGCGAGCGGAGATAATGCTGACAAAGCGACTGCGTGAGCCAAACAACGTTGCGAGTCCGAATACGTCGTTTTTGGCAAAGTCGCGAAGCAGAACGCCGTTTGTGCTGTCAACGGAATGAACGGCGGCAACGCCGGAAAGAAATACGCCGAGGTATTTAACGGTCGTTTCCGGAGAGTAAATAATATCGCCTTCCTTATAGGTTTTGATCTCGGTGCCGGGCAGATTGAGAAGGGCAAGGAGAACATCACTTGAAATGCCATGAAACAGGGAAATACTTTCTAATTGTGTCACAATGGCTTCTTTTTTCATAAAACCTCCAATATGTCTCTTGTGATACATTATTATAACCCATTCGTGCTTTTTTGTCAAGATGAGACGAAAAAAATCTTGGAAAAAACATCATGAATTTTTCACACAGGGTTGATTTTTGATCGGGGGTGTGCTACAATAATTATTATCAATGTCTTTTGGATAAATAAAAGGCAAATAATTATTAAAGGAGACTGTATCGTGACACTCGTAATTTTGGCGGCGGGACTCGGTTCCCGTTATGGTGGAATGAAACAGATTGATCCCATTACTCCGGCAGGAGAATTTATTATCGATTTCTCAGTGTATGATGCTATTAAGGCGGGATTTGATAAGGTGGTCTTTATTATCAAAGAAAATATGCTGGAGGATTTTGAAGAAACTGTCGGAAAACGTGTAAGACCTTTCATAAAAGTAGATTACGCGTTTCAGAAGATGGAAAAATATGTCCCAGCCGGAAAATTCCCCGAGGGCAGAACCAAACCGTGGGGGACCACACACGCACTTCTTTGTGCGAAAGACGCGGTGGAGGATAATTTTGCGGTCATCAATGCAGATGACTTCTACGGAAGAGATGCCTTTATGACGATCGCGGCGCATCTGCGTAAGGTTGAGGATACACCGGATCATATGCACATCGGAATGGTGGGTTATGTTTTGGGAAATACTCTGACCGAAAACGGTACGGTGTCGCGCGGTGTTTGTCGGGTGAATGAGCAGGGAATGCTTTCGGAAATTGTGGAACGTGCCAAGATCCGTCCGGATGGCAAGCAGGCGGCGTTTATTGTAGATGATGTCAAATATCCGCTTTCTTACGATACGATGGTTTCTATGAATTTCTGGGGCTTTACGCCTTCAATCTTTGAATATCTTGCCAAGAGTCTGGCTGCTTTTTTCGACAAAACGGAAGGAGACCCCATGAAACGGGAGTGTTACCTTCCTATGACGGTGGGCGAGGCAATGGCGGATGGGGTCTGCGATGTCAAAGCTTACCGAACTGATGCCAAGTGGTACGGTGTAACATACAGTGAGGATAAAGCGGGTGTGATGAAAGGCATTCGTGCCATGATAGATGCCGGCGTTTATCCGGAGGGGCTTTGGAAATAATTCGGAAAGGATTTTGAAAAATGGCAATTCTTATTACCGGCGGTGCCGGATTCATCGGTTCCCATACAATTGTAGAGCTTTTGAACACGGGCAAAGAGCTTGTGGTGGTGGACAATTTCTGTAACAGTAAACCGATTGTGTTGGATCGAATCCGTAAGATTACGGGGAAAGACTTCAAATTTTACGAAGTTGACCTTCTCGATCGTGAGGCATTGGACAGGGTTTTTGCCGAAAACAAGATTGAAAGTACCATTCATTTTGCAGGGCTGAAGGCGGTCGGAGAGTCGGTTGCACAACCGTTGCGCTATTATCACAACAATCTTACCGGTACCTTTAACCTCTGCGAAGTTATGCAGAAATACGGGGCAAAACGCATCGTGTTCAGTTCGTCAGCGACCGTTTACGGTAAGCCGGAGAGTGTGCCGATCCGCGAAGATTTTCCGCTCTCCACCACGAATCCTTACGGTGAAACCAAGTTGATGATTGAACGGATTCTGAAGGATCTCTACGTGGCAGATTCCGAGTGGAGTGTATCGATTTTGCGTTATTTCAATCCTATTGGTGCGCACAAGAGCGGACTGATCGGCGAGGATCCGAAGGGAATTCCCAACAATTTGTTGCCGTATGTTACACAGGTGGCATCCGGTAAGCGTGATCATCTTTCGGTTTTCGGTAACGATTATAAAACACACGACGGCACAGGCGTGAGAGATTATATCCATGTTGTGGATCTTGCACAGGCACATTTGAAAGCACTGGATCGCGCTGAAAAAGTGACGGGAGTGGAGTATTATAACATCGGTACCGGTGTCGGTTATTCCGTTTTGGATATTGTGAAAGCGTATGAAAAAGCAACAGGTGTGAAGATTCCTTATGTGATCGCGCCCCGCCGTCCCGGAGATATTGATGAGTGCTACGCCGATCCTACAAAGGCATATGAGCTTCTCGGATGGAAGGCACAGTACGGAATTGAGGATATGTGCCGTGACTCTCATAATTGGCAGACAAAAAATCCGGACGGATACGGTGAATAAGGAGACAACTATGATAGAAAAGCAGTTTTTCGGAAAATTGGAGGATGGAAAAAATGTCCATTCTTATACGCTTGTCGGTGTCGGCGGTGTGAAGGCAAAGATACTGGATTACGGTGGGACGATTGTGTCAATCCTTGCGCCTGATAAAGAGGGACGTCTGACCGACGTTGTCGGCGGATATGACGGCATATATGATTATGTTCATGCCAGTGGGTATCAGGGAGCATTGATCGGACGTTTCGGCAACCGGATTGCCAATGCGGAGTTTACGCTGGACGGCAAGACTTATCATCTGTATCAAAATAACGGTATCAATCATCTTCACGGTGGAAAAGAGGGTTTTAATGCCAAAATCTGGGATGTTGTAACGGTTGACGGAGAAGAGCCGGAACTGATCCTGTCTTATGTTTCAGAGGACGGGGAGGAGAATTATCCGGGGACTCTGATGGTGAAAGTTACGTATCGTCTGTCTGCGGACAACGCTCTTTCCATTCACTATGAGGCAACGACCGACAAGAAAACCATTCTGAATCTTACCAATCATTCTTACTTCAATCTCGGCGGTTATGCGAGCGGAAGTGTTCTCGGACATACCCTTTGGATGGATGCCGATACCTATGTTAAGACAGATGACAAGCTCATCCCGACCGGCGAACTGGCACCCGTCGACGGAACGCCGTTCGATTTCCGCGTTGAAAAACAGGTGGGCAGAGACATTTGTGCAGCTCACATCGATTTGCAACGTGCCGGTGGCTACGATCATTGCTTCAATTTTGCGGGCGGAGAGACAGAGAAACCGGTTCTCCGTGCAGTTCTGAGTGATCCGAAATCTGGCAGAGTGATGAAAATGTATACGAATCAGCCTTGTGTGCAGCTCTATACCGGGAATTTCCTCGGAGATGACGGACATCCGTTCAAGGGTGGTTGTGTCAAGCAAAAACAGATGGCACTGGCACTTGAGACACAACATATGCCGGACAGTATCCATCATCCGAACTTTACGGATGTCACCCTGGACGTCGGACAGAAATACGATTATACCACAATCTACGAATTTTCCGCAAAGTGATGAAAAGGCTGTTCAAAAACTCAAAATGAGTTTTTGAACAGCCTTTTTTTCCCAAAAATTTTCCTTCGGATTGTTATTTTGTATGAAAACGGGCATATAGTTATAAAAAAACAAGAAGGAAGGTCGGAACGGTGAAAAGAAATTTACAAAAGGGAATTTCTGTTTTTTTGACAGTTTGTATGCTGTTCTGCGGTTGTTTTGCGGGTATTTCCGCCTCCGATGCGGCAGATGACGGAAATGGAAGTAAAAATGTCTCCATTGATACGCAACCAGCCATGGAACTGGATTGTACAAGTGCAATTCTGATGGACGCCGCTACGGGAACTGTATTTTTTGAAAAAAATGCAGATGAAGCACTTCCGCCGGCATCTGTCACCAAGATCATGACCCTTCTGCTGGTGATGGAGGCAATTGACGGCGGAAAAATCAAGTTGACCGACAAGGTTAGCGTCAGTGCACATGCTGCTTCCATGGGAGGATCGCAGGTCTACCTTAAAGAGGGCGAGGAAATGACCGTGGAAGATATGATCAAAAGCGTGGTGATTGCTTCGGCGAATGATGCGGCTGTTGCCCTTGCCGAATATACGGCAGGCAGTGAAGAAGCGTTTGTGGAGAAAATGAATGCGCGTGCAGCAGAACTCGGCATGGAGAAAACGCATTTTGAAAACACCAACGGACTTGACGATACGGCAACCAATCACGTCCTTTCTGCCCGAGACATTGCTATTATGTCGCGGGAACTCATCAAACATGAGAAAATCCTCGAATACAGCTCGATTTGGATGGATACCATCCGTGACGGAGCTTTCGGACTCACCAACACCAATCGGCTGATCCGTTTCTATAAGGATGCAACGGGACTCAAAACCGGCTCAACGTCCAAGGCGAAATTCTGTATCAGTGCCACGGCGAAAAGAGGAGGGATGCATCTTATCTGCGTTGTGATGGGTGCCGAGACGCGTGACAGTCGCAATGCCATTGCTACCAAACTTCTCGATTACGGTTTTGCCAATTTTGCACTTTTCCATGCTCCCGGACAACATCCGGCGGATATGAAAGTGTTGGGCGGGGTGGAGAATTCCTGCTCGGTCTCCTACGGCGACTTTTCGTATGCCGTAAAAAAGGGAGAGGAGAGTCGCGTGGAGACGGTCATTACGATGGATGAAAGCGTTGCGGCTCCCGTCAAACCCGGTATGAAGGTCGGCAGGGTGACGTATACGCTTGACGGCAAGGAAATCGGCAGTGTCGATGTGGTAACGACCGAAACCATCGGGAAAATCAGTTATTTCGGATTGCTTTTGCGGATGGTTGCCGGAATTCTTATCAAATAGTGAAAGAAAATGAAAAAAGGACTTGAAAAAAGTCGGAATGTGGTGTACAATACACCTATATTGTCAAAAGAAGAAGGAATAAGAAAATGGTATTGAAACTGAATGATAACTATGTTGGAAATTTTGTGCGCAACGCGGAGTATGAACACATTCAGCATGCGGTTGATGCCGCTCATGAGCTTCTGAAAAA
>CAKSSY010000029.1 GCA_934489945.1 uncultured Eubacteriales bacterium | reverse complement strand
TTTTTCGCACTTTTTTTCGTGCTCTCTTTCCTTTTTCCCTCCCTTTCGGACAGCTTTGCTATTATACTCCTTCTTTCCCCTTTTGTCAAGGGGTTTTCTTCCTTTTTTTGAGATTTTTTGCTATCCATCACACGAACTATACAAATTTGCGGAATTGTGATATAATGTTCGTATTGAGGAGGACTGATTTATGATGCAAGACGTTATCATGCACTATGATTTGCTCATTGACGACGACAACGACCCCGTTCACGATCCGGAGCCTCTGAAAAATTATATGGACAAATGGGACGGACAGCAATTTATCGATGAATTGCAACTCACGAAAGAAAAATCCGCACTTGAAATCGGCGCCGGTACAGGTCGACTCGGCATACGGGTTGCGCCATTATGTCGCGAATTTTTCGGCATTGATCTTTCTCCCAAAACGATCGAACGGGCAAAAATGAACCTAAAGGAACACGGCAATACAACGCTCATCTGCGGAGATTTTATGGAATATGTGTTCGGGCGAAAATTTGATGTGATTTATTCCTCCCTCACCTTTATGCACATAAGGGACAAGCAGGCGGCAATTCACAAAACAAAGACGCTTTTGAACGATGGTGGTCGGTTTATTCTTTCCATAGATAAAAACCAAAGTGATTGGCTCCGATACGGCGAACGGGAAATCCGAATCTACCCCGACAAGCAAGATGACATCATTAACTATATCCATCAAAGCGGAATGCGTTTGGTAAAAATACTGGAAACCGAATTCGCCTATGTTTTTGCCGCCACAAAGTAGCATTTGCCCTCCGCATATCGGAAGTACTTTCAAAAACACTCAACCCGCAGTTGCAGGCAGGTAACCGGATATGTCATAGACATTACGGATACGCAAGTTTATAATAGTAATCAGAAAGTACTTTCTAAATCAAAAAAACACGAGGCGAGACGTGATGTTAAAAATCGGAGAAAAAATAAAAGGACTCAGAAAAGCACAAAATGTAACCCAAGAAAAACTGGCAGAGTATTTGCACATATCCTATCAGGCAATATCCAAGTGGGAAAACGGACTTGCTTTGCCGGATATAACGCTACTCCCAAAATTGGCAAATTTTTTTGGTGTATCAGCTGACGAATGGCTGAATTTAAAAACGGCGGAAAATGAAGCTGAACTCAAAAAATACGAGGAACAGTATCAAATTCTGAACCGTAAGGGAAAGGATTAAAGGACAACGCAGAGTTTATCGCATTAAAAGAGCGATTGGACATCTATCAATAAAACACCGGAGTTCCGATCGACATTTTTGAGGGACTGTTGAAAACACCGTCATTCCGGAAACAACCTATGTGATTTTCGAAACAAGCAACGTTAGAAATCCGATATGTGCTTATTTCGATTTGCTTGGTTTAAGAGTGCAGATTTTAACGGAATGGATGCCGAAAATGGGATTTCATAAAAAATGTGCCGCCTGTGTTGTGCGGGCGGCATAATTTTTCCAAAAAAACGCAAACCTTTTCAAAATTCCGTGTCCATACAGGTGAAAGCTTTCGAGAGGACAGAACCAATGAACAGAACCGATGCCGAGAAAATCATAACAGAATACCTGAAACCCATCTTCGGATTTGCGCTGAAGCGTTGTCGCAACCTGCACGATGCAGAGGATTTGTCGCAGGAAATTGTCGTCAGGGCATTTCGGGCACTCCTCATCAAAGACGATATCGACGATATCAACAAGTACATCTGGACAGTAGCACACAACGCGCTCAGCAACTATTACCGCAAAGCCGCCAGGGTTGCCAATCTTGCTTCAATCGACGACGTTGCCGGGCAGCTTTCCGTCACGGATGACTTCGCAGATGTCAACAAATCCGACATTGCCGTTTCCCGTTTGCAGTCGGAAATCGCCTATCTTTCCAAAATGCAACGGTGCATTGTAATCGCCTATTACTTTGAAAACCAAAAACAGGCAGACATTGCAAGAGAGCTGAAGATTCCTCTCGGTACGGTCAAGTGGCATTTGTTTGAAGCCAAAAAAGAACTGAAAAGGGGCGTTACCATGACACGAAATTACGGAAAACTCAAATTCAATCCTGTACAGCTCACAAGAATCTGTTGCAACGGCTCACCGGGGACCAAGGGCAGCAATGCAAACTTCTTCCGAAGTGCCTTGTCACAAAACATTGCCTATTCGGTGAGGAGCACTTGCAAATCGGTCAACGAAATCGCGGACGAGCTCGGCGTATCCCCTGTTTATGTCGAGAGCGAGGCAGATTTTCTTGAAGAATACGGGTTTCTTTTAAAAAAGGACAACAAATATATTTCCAACATTATCATTGACGAAGCAGACGAGAAAACGATTGCGCTTCACGATGAGATGTACCGGAAGGCAACCGAATTGTTCGCCGATGAATTGTCAGACACCTTAATCGACAGCGGTCTGCTACAGGATGACCGGATTTGGGGAGGAAGGTATGGCAAAATTTCAATGATAAACGACCCGCCAAAGGACGAAAATTTTCTGCTTTGGTCGCTGATCCCCTATATCACCGCAAACAGCGGCAACCATTTATTCAAAGAGACAGTTTCTTTTGAGGAGGCAGCAACACTCAGACCGGATGGCGGACACAATATCTGCTCTGCCGATGTATTTAATCCGAAGGCACCAAAGCCAAAATATGATGACAGCATGGGAAGGTTCTGCGGTTGCTGTCAGAACCGCTACGAAAACCTGACTTTGTGGCAATGCGACAGTGAATGGTCCGAGAAACGGATAGGCGAAGATTTTCCGGCAACATCCACACAGGATCTAATGTTGTTAAAACGCTGGCTGGATGACAAGGAGTTGTCCTCTGCCGAGTACGCACGACTTGCCGAACGCGGATATCTTTCCGTGCTGAACCAAAACGGCGACACAAAAATCAGTCCACGCGTTGTCATTCTTGAGAATTCGGAGATAAAGGCAGACCTGCTCGCAGTAGGCGATAAAATCAAAGAAAAGCACTGGGAAGCATTGTGCAAACTCAAAGAAAAATTTGTCAGTCACCTTCTTGCCAAAACACCGCCACACCTGCAGAAAGCCCGGCTTTTCGGTCTGCAACACATCTTCTTCTCCGATACGTGGTTTATCCTTTATGTGCTGAAACATTTATCGGAAAACAAAAAACTGAAACCACCTGCCGAAGATCAAAGAAAAGCATTGACAACCATAATCAGCCAAATCTGACAAAAGGCGGTGTAAAAACGCAAAAGAGTTTTTACACCGCCTTTGACATAGAGATTCCCACGGTCTGCCGCCAAAGAAATTCAAAAATCAAAACAACCATGATTGCGTCAAAAACGTCGGAATTCCAACCGACATTTTTGAGGGAATGTTGAAAACATTGTTTTTTGACAGTCCCTTTCAGACCACAAAAAAGAAAAACGTCATTACGAGCTCGCACTCCATGACGTTTTTCCTTCGCCGGGTTGTCAAAAACACGCCCGACCGTTCCAAAAGTCTTCAATCAGCGTAAACGCTGACACACTTCTTGGTTTTTGTCTTCTGCTCGAATCTCACGGTTCCGTCGATCAAAGCAAACAGCGTATCATCCTTGCCGATTCCGACATTGGTACCGGGATGAATGGCTGTACCTCTCTGTCTGACAATGATATTGCCGGCAAGAACTGCCTGTCCGTCTGCCTTCTTCACGCCAAGCCGTTTGGACTCACTGTCACGACCGTTCTTGGTGGAGCCTACACCTTTTTTATGAGCAAAAAACTGTAAACTGAGCTTCAACATGGTATCGCACCTCCGTATTTGGTAATCAATTCATCGTTCAAAAAGAACGCGCTTCGCTTACTCGTAATCTTTTTCGATCACATCGACTTCAAGATTTTTATAATACTCCTCCAGCATATCATTCAGCTGATAGAAATACGACATAAACAACCCGGAAACCGCGTACCGCTTGCGTTCATCCTCTTCAAATTCGGGAAGAGCCGCTTTGGAACGCACCGTAACCCGTGTATCGTCATCCTGAATATCATATTCCACGTCCGAGGCGTAAGCCACCTCAATCGTGTTGATAATCAACATGGTCATTGCCGAAAGAGCCGCGCAGAGAATATCTTCCCCCGCATCGCCGTATCCGGTATGCCCCTGTTCCTCAAAGCCGTAAAAAACGCCGTCGCTTTTGTAAAAAATGATCTTCGTCATTTCCGCAAAAGCCGATCAGCCCTCAATGGAAAGAATCTCAACCTTGGTATAAGGCTGTCTGTGACCGATCTTCTTCTTTTCGTTCTTCTTGGACTTGTACTTCATGACATAGATCTTCTTTGCCTTGCCGTTCTTCAGAACCTTGGCTGTGACCTTGGCTCCCGCAACAACGGGCGTGCCGATCTCAAGTTTGTCTCCGACGGACAGTGCCTTGACTGCATCAAAGGTTACGGTATCTCCCTCGTTGACATCCAGCTTTTCGATAAAGACCTGTTCACCCTCGACTACCTTGTACTGCTTTCCTCCGGTTTCAATCACTGCGAACATGGAAAGCACCTCACTTTCGTTCATAGACTCGCTAAAATTCAGGCGGCGCAATGCGCACTTACAAAGCCCGTTTTAAGCGGCAGATTATTATATCACACAAAGTTCTTATTTGTCAAGCGTTTTCGGCAATTTTTTCAAAAAAAGCAAAGAGACGCAGGCAAAAAAGCAAAGAATCGCGGTTCCCGCCCCCGCCGAGTCGATCAGAACGTCGGAAAACTGCGGGGAACGCCCCTCGGTCAATCTCTGAACAAGAAATTCGTCGACACACGCTACCGCGACCGCATATCCGAATCCCACCAACCACGCGGGCTTTGCGCCGAAAGCCCAAACCGAAAAAACAGCAAAAAATCCGAGAATCGCGTACTCGGTAAAATGTCCCGCCTTTCGCACAAAATGTTCAGTCGGAGCCTCGTCTATTCCGATGGTTTCCAAAATGTCGGAAAGAACCTCCGTAACTGCACCGCTTTCAAAGGAGGACTCCGATGCCGTTTTGGCGGATCGGGAAAAAATAAACACCGTCCACGCAAGACAGGCGCATAAAAACACCACTCCGAGTTTTTTCATTCTGCCTCCCGACCAAAAGAGATATAAAATATTGTAGCATAAAAAACACTTCTTTGTCAAGGAGGAATATTTGGCGAAAAGGGGCGAAAAAGTGTCCGTCGCGCTTGACAGAAAAGAAAGCTTGTGATATAATGGGGCTGACATAAAAATCAAGGAAAGGATGTCCGGAATGAAAAAAATACTGCTGATTACACTTGCACTCATCATGGCTCTTTCCCTCGTTTCCTGTAAGGGACAGGGAGAAACGACCGATTCCGATACAAAAAAAACCACACCGACAGAATCCACCAATCCCAAAGATCCCGTAACCACAGACCCCGTAACCACAGATGAGCGGACGGAACCCACCACACCGACTACAACGGATACAACTCCCGTTCCTCCGGATACCACGCCCGATACCACAAATCCCCTTCCTCCCGAGACTGCGTTTCTCGATGTCAAGGAAACGGTTTATGTCTGGGGCACCTCGGTTCTGAATATCCGCGAATCCTACTCTGCCGACAGTAAAATTGTGGGAGAGATGAAGGAAGGCGAAAGCGTCACCCGCACGGGTTACAATGAAAAATGGAGCCGTATTTCCTACTACGGGAAGACCTGCTATGCAAGTACGGCTTACCTCACAACCGCGGCACCGCTTGAATATACCGCCAAGAGTGAAAAGGTGTATGTCACCTCCGAACAGCTCAACCTGCGAACCAAAGCATCCCCAAATGCGGAAATTGTCATCTCGCTCAAAAACGGAGATGAAATTGAACGTACCGGTGTCTCCAAAACGAAGGACGAAAACGGAAACGAGTGGAGCCGCCTGCTTTATAACGGGGTAGTCTGCTATGCCAACTCCGCATATCTTTCCACCACTCCGACAGGAGCCAAATCGTTGGTTTTTAAAGACAAGAATGACACCGTTTACATCATTGCCGAAAGTGCGCTCAATCTGAGAAAAGACGCCTCGGGATCGGCAACCATCGTCACCTCGCTGGGATACGGCGAAAAGCTGACACGCACGGGAATCGCCACCGAAAAGGACAGTGACGGCATCCTTTGGAGCCGTGTGCTCTGGAACGATCAGGTGTGCTATGTCAGTACAGGATATCTTTCCGAAAAACCGACTGTTTCCTTTGCGGAAGCCAATGAAAAAGTTTACGTCACCGCCGACAGCCTTTATATGAGATCCATTCCCTCTCTGGAGGGTTCCAAACCGCGCGCCATGAGCAAAGGAACAGAACTGACGTGCATCGGAAAAGCGACAGTTCCCGACGCGGACGGCGTCACATGGTATAAGGTTGTATATGATAACGTAACATATTACGCAAGTGCCACTTATCTTTCTCCCAAGAAACCGTAAAAACCGGAACAAAAAGTTTCAGACAAAAAAAGAGCTGTTAAAAAACTCATTTGGATTTTTTAACAGCTCTTTTTCCTTTTGGAAACTTTCAAAAGAACAGGAAGCGTACCGTTCCCGTCACTTCAACCGAAACTTTTTCCGCCAGTGGAAGGTATAAAGCGAGATCAGACGGGTCAGAACAATATCATATAATAAAAAGGTAAATTCGACAAAAAGGACGACCAGATACGGTGCCCACTCAAACGACAGATCCAAAGCAAAGGCTTTGGCGACCAGCAGGATCAATCCCGCTGAGAGGTTAAAAACAAGAAGTTTCGCCACAAGCCCGAGGAACCGCGGCAACCGTCCCTCAATCCACCGTTTGATAATCGGATAGAAACCCGTGCAGAGCAAATAAAACACAGCACCGAGTTTTTGTGGGAGCAACAGAAGCGCGAGAAACCCGGTGACAAGATACACAAGCCACGGCCAGAATCCGCCGATTTCAATGACCACATAGATCACCAGAACCGGTGCCAACGCCGCCATCGTGAGATCCAGTATGTCGAGAACCGCCCCAAGCCACAGAATCACCACGCCAAGCGCGCAAAGCACCGCGCAGATTGCCAACCGTCTGGTTCTTTCGTGTTGATTCATGTCAGCACCCCGGCGCGAAACCGCCCCGCCCGCCGCAACACAGGTTCAGGCAAAGAAGCGTGGTGCAACAATCGCACAATCCCGAATCCGCACTGTCCGTCGAATAGCCGTTCGCATACCCCGCCGCACGGCGGCGCATATTGTCCCTTTCCATGCGGTATTCCACATTGTAAGGGTCGCCACGGCAGGCAGCATCAAAATATCGTTGTGCGTCGGCATAGTAATTGCGCCGTGTGCAGATGCAACCCATCAGGAAATTCCACTCGGCAGTGCGGTCGGCAGGATCCATGTTTTCCAGAATTTCCTCCGCCTCGTCCAGTTCGCCGCGGTTGATCAGATTGCGAACCATGGCGTATTCGGGGGCACCGGCACCGCCGGCGGAGCGTCCGTAAGCGGTATTCTGCCCGTAGGACGAACCGGTCGTCCCTTCGTATCCGGGTCCGGCAGTCTGCTTCCCGCTGCGCATCGCCTGTATTTCCTCGTAAGCGGCGTTGATATCCTTCATTTTTTCGGATGCAAGGTCGGCAAGATCACTCCCCTCATATTTGTCGGGATGGTATTTTCTGGCAAGATCCCGATAGGCTTTCTTCACTTCCTCGTCGGTCGCCGTCGGCGGCACGCCCAGAATTTTATACGGGTCGCTCATCGGATATATTCTCCTTTTTTGACAAAATTTCACGGATGATTCCCGGCATGCCGAGATAAAGATGGTTTTCGATCACATTCTTCATGTCGCGATCGGGATATTCGATCAGATCAAACGCCCTCTCCGCTTCTCCAAGACAGGACAAAAGTGCCACGCGCATCTCTTCTTTCCCCGCCTCGTCAAGCGGTTTGTCACCGAAGACCGTAGCAATCGGGTTGTAACGTCCGTGCTTCACATCTTCCTCCAGATCGTCCAATGCGTCAATAAGATATACCCACTTTCCGACCGCCATACCGATTGCCGCGGCAATCCGTCTCGATTCGCCTTCCAACGCGTATGAGAGAATATCAGCCATAAGATTCCCGAAAATTTCAGCAGGACGATCCACCGAAAGCGGCGGATTTTTTTCCATTCCGGACAAACGCCGAAGATGTCCGGCAATGGTCTTTTCCAACTCCCGCCACTCCCTCGACGGACGACGCGAGAAACCGCGGAGAACAGGAGACAGAAGTCGTGCACGAAAACGTCTTGCGCCTTTTTCGTCGGCAATGTCGTCGCGATTCTTCTCATAGGCAAGTAAAAGGGATGCCGCGGCAGAACAGGCAAGTGCGTCGTTCGGCTTTGCCTCAATATGTCTTGCGAACGGATGCGCGACACAACGCCGACTGGAAAACACGGGCTTTTCTCCCGTGACCGCCATTCTCGCCAAGGCAAAAAAGGTAAAATCGTAGTTGAGTGTAAACCGTGCCGGGGCACCGCCGCACTTTCCGAGCGCACGGCAAAGTCCGCAGTATACACCGCGGTAGTATTCATATTCCCGGATTTTACATTCGGGCTTGTCGACTCGGATATATCCGTACATACCTTTCCCCCGCTTTCCCTTCTATATTATCGCATCTCCCTCTCAAATACAAATCTTTTTTGTAAATATTTGAAAAATCTTTGTCCGAAGACCAAAATCCTTTTTTTACCCAACCCACCGTTTTTGACCGTCTGCCATCCCTTGAAAAAAAGGGCGAAACATGGTATACTGAAGACCGTTCCACCGAATGATATTAAAAAATCGGAGAATCCTATGATTGTAGTCATTGCTTGCGATGTGCCGTTGGATGAAAATAACGGTACGGCAGTTGCCGCTGTCAATCTTGTCCGTGCGTTGCGCGAGGCGGGAGAGACTGTGCGAATCCTCTGCCCGGATGCCCGTCTTGCGGGTCAACCGGATGCCTATGTCACAGAACCCCTCAATCTGCTGTTCCTGAACGATTACGTCCGTCGGAACGGGGTTCTTTTGTCGAAAAAATCCCATGAGACCGTCTGCCGTGCTTTGGACGGTGCCGATCTTCTCCATACCATCACGCCCTTCCTTCTCTGCTGCACTGCGGCAAGAGAGGCAAAAAAGCGCGGAATCCCCGTCACATCGGGATTTCACTGTCAGGCGGAAAATTTTTCCTCTCATGTGTTCATGATGAATTCCCGCCGCTTCAATGCCAACCTTTATCGTATTTTCTATCGGAACCTGTACCGATATTCGGACAAGATCCACTATCCGTCGCAATTTATCCGCGACACCTTTGAAAACGCCATCGGGAAAAAGACACCCGGCGAGGTCATTTCCAACGGCGTAGGCTCCGAATTTGTCAAAAAAGAGGTTGCACGCCCGCCCGAATACCGGGATCGTTTTGTCATCCTCTTCACCGGACGCTACAGCAAAGAAAAGTCACATCAGGTTCTCATAGATGCCGCGTCAAAGTCAAAATTTGCCGATAAGCTCCAACTGATTTTCGCCGGTGACGGACCCCTCCGCGGGAAACTGGAAGAATATGCGGCAGAAAAACTGAAAAACCGTCCCGTATTCGGCTTTCATCCGCGTGCGGAACTGATTGACATTATCAACTATGCCGATCTTTATGTTCATCCCGCCGAGATTGAAATTGAAGCCATCGCCTGTCTGGAAGCGATCCGGTGCGGACTTGTCCCCGTGATTGCCGATTCGCCGCGAAGTGCGACCCGCGCATTCGCCCTCGACGAAAAAAATCTGTTTGCCTGCAACGATTCCGACTCGCTTGCCGAACGTATCGATTATTGGCTTTCAAACCCGGAAAAGAAACGGGAAAGAAGTGCCGAGTATCTCGGATATACCGAGCAGTTCGCTAAGCCGCTTTGCATGGAGCGGATGCTGACCATGATCCGCCGAACCGCCAAGGAGACACATGAAACCTAAAAAAATCGTTCAATATACCAACGAATCCACCGACGACTTTGCGGGAAATTCCATCCATACCAAAACCGTCGGCGACAAATTCCGCTATAGCGGACGCACACCGCTTTGGTACGCAGTCGGTGCCTTTCTGTACCGTCTGGTTGCCACTCCGGTCGCGTGGACGGTCTGCCGCGTCCGATTCGGCGTTCGCGTCGAGAACCGAAAAGCCCTTCGCGCACTGCGGGGCAAAGGGTATTTTCTCTACGCCAACCACACACAGGCACTACACGACGCGTTTGAACCGTCACTCCTTTCTTTTCCGAAAAAGTGCCATATCGTCACCTCCGCCGATGCGGTCTCCATTCCCTTTTTGCGAAATCTTGTGCTGATGTTTGGCGCACTTCCCCTGCCCGGCACGGCACGCGCGGCAAGAAAATTCCGCTTTGCCCTTGACGATGCCATCCGTAAAAAGAGAGTGGTCACGATTTATCCCGAAGCCCATATCTGGCCCTATTATACCGGTGTGCGTGACTTTCCGGACGGTTCTTTTGCCTATCCCGTCCGCCTGAACGCTCCCGTGGTGGCGGCGGCAATTAAATATCGCGAGCGCAGATTCTTTCGGAATGCGCCCCCCTTCATCACGGTCGTTCTGAGCAACCCGATTTACCCGGACAAGTCCCTTTCGCCCGCAGAGGCGCGAAAAAAACTACGGAATGCAGTATACGATTTTCTTCGGGATACACTTTGTGTTCCGGACAATGCCGAATATATCCGCTACGAAAAGGTTGAGGACGATCCGGCATTCGCCGGAAGAGAGCTGTAAAAAATACCGAAAAAACGGGGCGATTAAAAACTTGATGTTTTTAATCGCCCCTCAACAATCCCGGTCGGGATTCCGGTATCCTGATAAGATGGCGACTGTTTTCGCCGATATGGGTTGGATTTTCGGATTTCTTTAACAGCAAAACGGCAGAGACATCCTTCTGCCACCATCAATTTTCCGAAAAAAGGAACCTCTTTTCAAAAAGAGGTTCCTTTTTTCGGAATTTTTCAGTTTTCGCTGAAGATCTTTCTCAGATAATCCCTTGTGGCAACGATATCGCGTATCTGCTGTTCGCCCGTGATCTCGCGTTCGATCGTCATGGTGCCGCTATATCCGATTTCATCCAGTTTGCGGACAACGGCGGCAACGTTTGCCTTGCCCTCTCCGACAGGCACCTGTTTTCCGAGGCTCATGCCGTCCGTCGGGTAGAAACCGTCTTTGATGTGCGTGTCCATCACGTATTTTCCGAAAACATCCAGTGCATCCACCGAATTTGCCTTGCCGTACAAAAGCAGGTTGGCGGTATCGAAATTGATACCGAGATTGTCGGCGCCGATTGCCTGAATGGTGCGGAGCATCGTGACAGGGGTCTCCTGTCCCGTTTCAAACAGAAAATACTGATTTTTCTCCTTCATGGCTTTGCACAACCAGCGAAGTGCCGAAACGGTTCCCACAAAATCGGCGTCATCCGGATTCTCGGGGAGGAAGCCGACATGGGTAATCACACGGTCGATTCCTACCCATCCGGCAAAATCGGACGCCGCTTTCAACTCATTCAGACGGGCATAGCGGTAAGCGGGAGGCACAAGTCCTATGGTGGAGGGACCGGAGGTAAAATTCCATTCGCAAGGTCCGCTCCAGCCTGCCCAGAGTCCCGACACACGGAAGCCTGTGTCCGCAATCGCCGCTTTGACACGGGCGGCGTATTCGACATTGTGGAACAGCGTGGTGTCCCAAATACAGATCTGACAGGAGTCCAACTCCATGTCTTTTGCCTTGCGGATCTCATTTTCGACATCCGAGTCTTTTCCCAAACGAATCATAACGCCGATCGGATATGCTTTCATGCTTTTGTCCTCATTTCTTGTTATATTGACAGAATCTTCCCGTTGGCGTCGGCACTCTCCCGCAGTGTTTCAATCAACGCCACGGTCTTGGCAGCACTTTCGGGCGGGTTCTGAAGGTTTTCCTTTTCGGGGTCAAGGATCAGACCGACCAAATGACGGATTTCCTCCGCCATACGGTTTCCTCTGCCCGCTTCCACCTCGGGAAGAACCGCGTGGTAAACGGTTCCCTCGTCCGGATAGACGGTAACATTTGCGCCGCTGAGCACCACACTAGCCTTTTCAAAGCGAGCGCGGAAGCCCGCCTCAAAAGGAACGGTTGCCGCTTCATCCCATGAGCCGGTCGCGTTCACCACAAGACCCGGATAATACAGACGGGTGTTGCAATACTGCCAACGGGTAATGCCGTCGTGTGCGACGGTACTGACCGCCTCCGGCTCTCCCAACAAAAACCGTGCCATGTCGATGTCATGGATATGAAGATCCATAATAGCACCGCCGCTTCTTTCCTGATTGTGATACCACCCCTCAAAGCCCCATCGCGGATAAGGACTGAGACGTGTCATCGAAAGATGGCAAAGGGGACCGAACTCGCCGCTGTCAATTGCGCGTTTGAGGAAAAGGTAAGAAGGTTCAAAACGCAAACACTGTCCGATCATCAGACGCTTCCCTGATTCTTTGGCAACAGACAGCATCCTCTCGCAGTCGGCAGAACGGAGAGCCATCGGTTTTTCGGACAGGACGTGTTTTCCGGCGCGCAGCATTTTGACGGCAATTTCCGCGTGAAGAAAGGACGGCACGCAAATGTCCGCCATGTCAAATTCTTCATTTTCCAACATGGCATCGAGGTCGCAATAGGTAGCAATTCCGGAAAGATCGGCACGTTTTTCACTGCCGAGGTTGATCTGCGAAACCGCGGTAAAAGCATCGGGGTTCACATCGCAGATGGCAACAAGGCGAACGGCGGCTCCCTGTGCGGTAAGGATTTCATATCCCTTTTTATGAGATTTGGCAATGCCGCCGAAGCCAATCATGGCAACTTTGACTTCTTGCAAAATAATTCCTCCTATGTGCTTGATTTTCTCTCTTTCGTGTGGTACAATAAAATCATCCACATTTATGTTATCAGTATACACGATAACGTCCTCTTTTTCAATGCACTATCTTCTCTACTTCTTATAAAAATTATAAAAAACGACTGTGTGGGAGCAAAAAATGGCATATATTCGCATTCCGTTGAAGAACATTCTGAATATCAACCGCATTATTACGCTTTACGCATTTGATTTTTCGCCGACCTATTTTTTTGCCGGGGAATCGCATGATTTCTGGGAAATCGTGTATGTCGACAGCGGCGAGGTAGGACTTGAGGGAGCAGGTGTGCTGCATGCGGTGAAGGCGGGAGAGATGATCTTCCATAAACCGAATGAATTTCACGGGGTCAAGGGAGACGGCATCCACAGCTCCACGGTTTTTATTATAACTTTTGAATGTCATTCTCCGGCGATGAAATTCTTTTTCGGGAAAGTTCTCTCTTTGCCCGGCGAACTCCGGGCGATGATGAAAACGCTGATTGACGAGTGTGCCCGGAACTTTCATATGTCCTCCCGTCCGCTGACGCAGAGAGAGCATCGTCCGGTAGGAGGATTGCAGTTGATCCGGAACTATCTGGAGTGTATTCTGATCCGGCTGATGCGGGAAGAGGAGACCTGCACAGACGGAAACGGTACGGAAGAGCCGCCATCCCGTTTTTTCCGTTCGCGCGAAAGCCTTGAGAACAATCTTGTGAAGGATCTGAACCGCTATCTCGGGGAACACGTCTATGGCAGAGTCACGCTTGAAGAACTCTGCGCGCAATTCCACTTCGGCATCAGCACACTTTGCAACATTTACAAAAAAAACACCGGAGACACCATCATGCACGCCTTCATACAACTGAAAATTGAAGAAGCCAAGAGGCTCTTGCGGGAGAAAGCGTGCTCTGTCAGTGAAATCTCCGAGTCATTGGGGTTTGATACGCCGCAATATTTTTCACGTATGTTTCATCGGTATACCGGAATGTCGCCGCGCGATTACCGCAATTCCCTGCTTTCCGGCGGCGTTCGCAAAATTCATTTGACATAACGGAAGCCCCGCCAAGCGGGGCTTCCGTTATGTCAAAAACCATTATCTGAAAAAATTCTGTACCAGGATCATGTATAAAATCGTTTCCCCCCGCAATGCTTAGCAGCGTGTTCTTCTTCCATTTGTGCAACACAAAAATAAACACAACGGCAATCAACTCCGGCACCCCCGTGTGCCGAAGAGAAAACAGCGTCCTTATTTGTATTTATCCAACATAGAAATTAAGCGGCACATCGATACCGTTGCACACCAGACTGCCGTCCGCCGTATTCAGCATGGCACCGCGGCACTCCAGAACCGGCACAGCCCCGGCAAAATCATAGGTTCTGCGGAGAAGTGCCTGTACCTTGGCGACCAGCACTGCCCCGTCAAAAGGCTTGGCAATGAAATCGTCACCGCCCATATTCATCGCCATGACAATGTTCATGGTGTCCGAAGCCGACGAAAGAAATATAACGGGAACGCCGGAAGTGCGTCGCAACTCGGCACACCAGTGGTACCCGTCAAAAAACGGGAGGGAGATATCCAAAAGCACCAGGTGCGGAGAAAAAGCGGCAAATTCCGCCGTCACGTTCCGAAAGTCGGAAACGCACCGTGTCTCCATCCCCCACGCCGCAAGAAGAGCCGCGACACCTTCCGCAATGCCGCTGTCGTCCTCCGCAATGAGAATTTTATACATATCGGTCTCCGTTCTGCCGCCAAACTCCGGTTTCTAAACCGGGAAAGCACACCGGACGGCGGCAATTGGTTTTGCACCCGGGAAAATCCGCTCTCGCCGGGCTTTTTCCGCGTTCACAGGAGCAGTTCGGTCTTTTTCACCGACATCATACAGCAGATTGCCTCAGATATGGTTTCGGAAACGGCATCCTGCGCCCGATTGTTCTGGATTGCCTTTAAGAATGCCACGATCTCATATCGGATTCCCTCGCCGTCCAACTGATAAAAATATCGTTTGTTTTGTTCCTGATTTTCATAACGGACCTCAAAATAGTCGGTTTTCCACCACGGTGCGGGAACGTATATATATCCCTCTGTTCCCGAAATAACGAGCTCGCCCTCCGACTTTACACCGTTTCCGACCCGCACGGATGCCACCGCGCGGTCGTATTCCAGATCAATCTTGGAAAAGGTGTCGAACGTTTTTTCACGGTCCGCAAAAGAGGACAGAACCCTCGCCGAGCGGAAATCCACTCCGAGAAGCTGAAAGACCGGCAACAGTCCCGTCGGACCCCACTCGCACAAACTGTTCCATTTTCGCGAAAGGACCCTGGGGTCCGCATATTTTTTGATACTGGTACACACCGAATCGACCGAAACCACCTTTCCGATCATACCGCTTTTCACCAACAACAACATTCTGGCATAAGCAGTCGAATACGCGGTTTTGATGGCGTCCATCAGAACACAGTTCCGACTTCGGGCAACCGAAAACAATTCGGCACACTCCTCGCCGCTCAGAGCAAGAGGGCTTTCGCACAACACGTGCTTTCCCTTTGTCAGGGCATCTTTGATATGGGTGTAATGCAAAGAGGGATGAGAGGCGATATACACGGCATCCGACCTTTCAAGCAGATCGCCGAAATTCCGCGTCATATAGTCCAGTTGAAATTCCCGCCGCATGAAATCCTCGTCCTCCGAACAGATTCCGCTGACGGTACAACCGTTGACATATCGGCTCTCGTTGACAATCTTTTTCAGAATCGGCGTTTCCCCGACGATGCCGATGGAAACCCCGTGTCGGTCTGAGCGGATTTCCGTACTGGAAATGCCCTCGGTTCTCGGCAGATAGACCACATCGCAATAGGCTCTGAGATAGTCAAATTTCCCGCGCCAGTCCGAACCGACCGTAAAAATGTCAATGCCGTATTTGCGGATGTCGTCGATCTTCTGCCCTTCATATTCTTCGATAATCACCTCGTCCGGGATGCCGGTTGCCTTCACCGCCTCCACACGTTCCATCAGGGATTGCCGGACATTGATTTTCCCGCGTTTCCTGTCAAAATCGTCCGAGGTTACGCCCACGATCAGATAATCCCCCAGGGATTTTGCCCGTTCCAGAAGCCTTGTATGTCCGTAATGAAGCAGATCAAACGTACCGTATGTGATTACTTTTACCATATCGGATTCCTCCTTGAGCGGGTTTCAGATTTGTCCGCGCCGTTGCATATCCTTCAGCGCAGCAATCAGGGTATCGTTGTCTGCCCGTGTCAGACAACCGATATGTCCGACGCGGAAAACACTGTCCTTCATGTCGCCGCCGTTCGGGCATACCCATATTCCGTATTCCTCCTTCAGCGTCAGAAAAATATCGTAAGCATTCGCCGAAGTCGGATGCAGAGAGGTGACCGCGTTCGGCAGACTTTCCGAGACAATTTCAAAAGGCAGTCCCGCGATTTTTCTGCGAAAATCCGCCGCCAACGCCGCCACTTCGGCGATTTCGGACGCCGCCCCTCCTTTTGCCTTGATTTCCGTAAGTCTTTCGTGAATCTGCAACAGGATCCCGACGGCGGGTGTAAACGGGGTTTGTCCGCGTTCGCCGTTTTTCAGAGCGTCCGCCAGATTGAAATACAGAGATTTCACGCGGGCTTGTCCGACTCTTTCAACCGCCCTCGGGGAAAGAACGAGAACCGACACACCGGGCGGACACGCCAACACCTTTTGTGATCCCGTAATCATCACATCCGCCCCACATTCCGCCATGGAAAAAGGATCCGCCAGGAAGGAGGAAACGCAGTCGCAGACAAAGAACAATCTGTTTTTCCGGCAAAATTCCCCGATCATTCCGGTGTCATAAAGCACCGCCGTAGAGGTTTCGTCGACATTGACAAGAAGTCCGCTGAATCCGCGACCATCATATTCATACAGTCTTTCCGCGGTCAGCCTCCTGCCGTATTCCAAGGTCAGAACCTCGTGAGGAATCTCATGGATGTCGCAAAGCTCCGCAAAACGACGACCGAAACTGCCGCCGTTAATCACCAGCACCTTGTCGTCTTTGGTAAAAACATTCATAACGGCGGCTTCCATGGCACCCGTACTCGAACAGGTCATAAAGACAGCTCTGGAACCTTGCGGCGCATCGGAAAACTCCAGCATCAAGACTTCGTTTTCCTTCATGACTGCCGAAAACTCTTCCGTTCTGAAATACGGAACCTGCTCCGCCCCCACGGCGCGCACCGCCTCCGAAGACATAACCGGTCCCACGGTAAAATTCAGCATATATCTTGTCTCTCCGTTCTGCCCCGAACCGTCCGCAGAACCGAAAAAAATGGGTGCGTCCGGCATCGGGAAAATGTGTTTGCCCGAACCCATCGGGACAAAGAAGGGGAGGAATTTACGCCTCCCCGAGTCTGATTTTTATGCGTGAAGATTGTCAAAGTATCCGATGAGCTTAAAAATATTCTTGCCGACACGATCCACAGAACGCATCACCGGCTCAAAGAAATTCAATTTGTTATCCACAATTCCCTTGTTGGAGCCGAGACCCGAAGTGTCGATCTCGCCCTCATAGAACTTCACTTCCTTGCCCGTAGCGGGAAGAATTTTTCCGTCCTCGTCGATAAAGCTCCGTACATCGTATCTTGCTCCCTTCTCCCACACGCGCAGGATCTTGGAGTGGTCGGATTCCGACGGATAGTAAAGAGATTGATCGTTGTCCTGGAAACGATACCAGACCCAACCGACACAGTATTTGGACTCCAGCAGAAGAAGCGTGTAGTTTTCGTAGTAGACGGCACGGTCTGCCTGAGTTCTGACAAGCCAGCCCGCGTTCTGCTGATTGGCAAGAAGCTGTCCGTTCATGTCGTAGGCGTCCTGTGCCTTTGCGTAGAACTCGGTGACGATGAAGGACTTGCCCGAATATTTATGGATGGTAGCCATGGTGCTGACGGCGGGTTCAATGCCGTCATACATATTGATGGTCAGAACGTCCATATACGTACCTGCAGCGCGGAGATATCCTTCGCTGGTTTTGTTACCGCTGTTGGCACGCGTGCCGATGTACATATGGTTGGAATCGTATTTGTCGATTGCCTGACGGACATGGTAGAAGAGACTTCCGAAAACCATCGCCTTGAACTCTTCCCGCATATCGGCGGTAATGTCGTTGACACTCGGATTGATCTTTCCCGTTTTGGCGCAGAGCCACGTCCACGCGGTAGCATAGGAGAAAGCGTTGATCGGAACGCTCGGATCCAATGTCAGATAGTTTTCCAACATTTTGGTATCGGTGGGAAGCTCGTTGTCCGAAGTGTAGCCGAGAATGTAGGGATTGTCGCGGTTATTCAGAAGATTTTGCCGATTTTCACGATCGACAAAGGCGAAAAAGTCAGGGTCGAACACATTCATGGTGTTGTTGTACATAAAGGAAGACGAACCGCCTGTCGAGGTGGCAAGCCCCAAAGAACCCATATAGGAAGAAATTCCCTTTACTCCGACGATACCGTTCAGAGGTGTTTCGGTATCCCGCGCCGAGGATGTACTTCCGGTCACAACATTGACACCGTAATCGCGCAGAGCCTTGGTAATATAAATCCAGTATTTTTCCTCGGTTCCGAATCGGGAGAGAATGTAGTTTTTCTGATTGGTTGTACTACCGATGTTGATGGTATTGACACCGCAGACAAAGAACGGATTTCCGAGCGGATCTATAATATAATCCCGCTCGCCGAAGGTCTCCATGTGGAAGAAACCGGTCGCATTCCCCTGAATGGAGGAATTGGAGATACCGCCGAATTCATCGTAAGTACTTTCCTCCTCACAGGTTGCCGGAACGAAGCTGTTTTGCATCAGAGAATCCATGGTGCGCGCATAAACCGTTTTGAACTTCGGCGTAGGCGGGTTGCCCGTACCGCACCCGTCAACGGGAACGGTGTGTGCGCCGGAAGGCTTGCTGATGTCGACTTTTGTCAAAGTAAAAGGCTTTTCGTCGGCAGAGGCGTAAATTTCATCCTTGCGACCGGAGAACCACTCGTCAACCAGCATTTCGGCGTTGCCCCAAGGCTCATAACCGATGTTGGCGTACTGTGTCAGATTCAATTCATAGGTAAAGACGGGAATTCTGACACTTCTGTCGAGTTCCTCGCGGGTTTTCAGAATCGGAAAACCATCTTCTTCCTCCCCGGTATAATACAGAACCTTCGCCTGACCGAAACGGCAAATGTCCCCCGCATAAATATAGGGGCGAACTGCGATCATGACCGCGTTCGCATCGGCAGGGATTTCTGCTTCGGCAATTGCCAGATAGCGGACACCGCATTCGTCGGCAGTGACCTCGCCGCCGTCCGCCTTCAATGCACCGTAAATGGTTTTGCCGGTATAATACTGTTCACTTTCGGTAGACTTGCCGTCTGCGGAGACGGTAATGCGGCTGATCTTGAAGCCAACGCTGCTGAAGCCCGCGCCGTGAAGACCGGCAACAAAACGAATACGGAAAGAACCGCCGTCAACCTTCTCGGTCTGATAACCGACATAGTTTGCGGCACTTCGGTTTCCCTTTGCCGAAGCGGTAGCCGTCGTCGCCTTATCGGCAGCCGAGACAGGCAGACAAGCGCACACGAACAATGTGACAAGAAGAAGAGACAGAAGGGTAATACCGATTCTTTGTTTTTTCATGGAATCCTCCTTTGGAATATCAGCAATGAACTCAGATTATATACAATACTATTATATAAAATATAGCAGATTTGTCAAGGGATTTATAAAATTTCGGTACCGCAATCCCTATCCGGACAATCAAGAAGAACCTGTTGCGGAAAGGACAAGCAGTTGCATAAATGCAACTGCTTGTCCGGGCGAACCGTTTTTATCTTCTTCCAAACGATTCACAAAAAAACGCAATTCTTCCACACCCCTGAAAACGCCGCAGTGGTTCACAAAAAATTAACAAAATGTTTTTCAAATCAATCATTTTACGCAGTATAATAAGTTGGTATAAAGTATTGGTGTACAATTGTTTGGGAGGAAAAGTCAATGAAGAGAAAATATGAGACAGTACAGATATCGGTTGTCGCAGTAAAAGCAGTCGATGTAATCCGGACAAGTAGTTTTCCGGGTGAGGAAGATACTTTCGCGCAACCTCACGCGAAGGAACCTCAGGACTGAAACTGCGGCATATCCTGTGTCTTTGAAAATCATAATTGTGAAAACAAACGCCCCGGGTTCGGAAACGGACGGCGGGGCTTGTTGTTGTATATGTCGGCATGGCGGATCGGATTCCGTCCGGAATAGGGGAGGAAAAACAGAATGCATGATGAGTTGACCGAAATTGACATACAGAAAATGCGTCAGGAGCTGGAAGAACGTCGGGCATTGGTGCCGGGGTTGCGGGAAGAGGTGAAGCGCACACGGGAGTACGGCGATCTGAGCGAGAATGACGAATATCGGAGTGCCAAGCGCGATTATAACAAGAACAAAAGCCGGATGCGATATCTGGAGAACATGATCGAGACAGCGGTGATTATCCGTACCGACTCGGCAGAGGATGTGGTAGGGCTTTTCGATCGGGTGGAAATTTACTATCCCGATGATGACGAAACGCGTGAGATTCGCATTGTCACGACCCTGCGGAATGATGTCCTGAACGATTGCATTTCCAAGGAATCGCCTTTCGGCAAGGCAGTTCTCGGACATCGTGCGGGGGAAACCGTCAGAGTGAATGTAAACGAAAAAGTGAGTTATGATATAATAATCCGTTCTATCAAAAAGGGGGTCGACGACCCCGACCTGCCGATTTCTTCCTATTAAGAAAGAACGAGGAGAACGTGCCGCTTTTTGAAAAAAGCGGCGCAAAAACTTTTATTGCGATCTCGCCGGTTTGTTTTGCGTTACGGCAGCGCTTCTTTTCCATTTGTTTAAGAGCTTTTGGGAGGGTGGTGTGAACGTTTCCGCGTGAGCGCGGAAACGGAGCGGAGGGAAGCCCTTTTCCCGAAAAGGGTTCCCTCCGCTTTCGTCTCTCCTGTTTTCTCTCGCA
>CAKSSY010000028.1 GCA_934489945.1 uncultured Eubacteriales bacterium | reverse complement strand
AGCCGGTTTCCGTCCGCTCAACGCCGTTGCAGACGTCCCCGACACTCCAGCCGTAACCCGGAAGAGAACGCACCGAGGCGGGAATGGTTCCGACAACCGTTTCGCCGTGCTTCACGCTCCCGACCGATGCACTCACAAGGGAATTATCCGTGACAACCGTCTTTCCGCCGACACGCTCCACCGCCGCAAACTTGCCGCCCGACGGCACAGTCTTGCTTGTCGCTTCGGTGCTGTCGGTCACGAAATCATAGGAGATTCCTTCGTTCAGCTTCCAGAGGACGTCGAGTTTGTCGGCAACCACGCCCGCGGCGGAATCCACAGCGGAATCCACATACGCCTTGTTGGCGGCATCTGTCGCGACGGAGGGAGACCCGACGGCAAACGTCCCGTTCTGTCCCCTTCTCGGGATCGTCCCCGCCACCGGCAACGATACCTGCACTTGCAGCATGGTCGTCTCCCTTGTGTTCGCGGGCACGCCGTACAGTCGCATGACGGAAACCGTTGAGGTCACCTTCTCCAGCTTTTCCGCCAGCTTCTCCGTCACCGCCTTCTGACTCATCACCGCTTCCTCGTTCTCTCCCGTGGACTGCAAAATTTCGGGAGTATCTCCCTTGTCCCCCTTTTCGCCCTTGGCACCGTTGAACTCTCCCGCCTGCACGCGGCTCTCCAGACTTTCAATCTCCTCATTCACGCTCCGGACAAGGCTTTCAAACGTGACCTTCTGTGTCGGCGTACTGACATAGTCCGGCGGAACCGGGCGATCTTCCACCGAGAGCATGGCACATTCGCGCGTGTCGTCCGCCCGGCAGATCCACAGATTCTTGAAACCGGCTGTCTGCAACCACTCATCCGGAATCGGGCAGGTACCGTTTGTAACCTGCACACGGATCGGCGTACTTTCGGTTCCGAAGTCCACATACTTTGCGTCCTTCGCGTCAAGAATCAATTGCTGTGCCGTGTCCCATCGGAACAGCTTTTCTTTTCCTTTTACCCAGATGTTCATTTTTTCTGTTTTCTTCTCCTTCTTTTATAATATAGAACAAATGTTCTATATTATTATAACGCAGGCTTCCGAAAATGTAAATAGAAAAAACGAAAATTCCTCACTTTTGTAGACCCGCACAAAGTTTCCCCGGCAAGATTGTGAAAGACTGTCAAAAGAATGTGTGCCAAAACAAAAAGGGACTGTCTCAAATGCAACCGAAAGCATTTGAGACAGTCCCTTACCGATGTCAGGGTTCGAGCTGTCGTCCGAGAAATCCGGCGGCAGTCATAATCAGTTTACCCTCAACGTCCCCGCCGACAACCTCGTGCGGCTTCTCATCCGAAAGCTCGGAGAGAGAGGCAACACATCCGATGATGTCCCCCTCGCTGAGAATGGGCATCGCACAACTGATAAAATGCGAACCGCCGTCGGCAATGGCAGGCAATTTCTGGGAGCCGTCTCCCCAAAGGTAGAGCGACCGTTTTTCCATAATGCCCTCCAGCTCGTCGGACAGCCGTTTGTCGGCATATTCCTTGCGGGACACGCCCGAGCAGGCAATGACGGCATCACGGTCACAGATCAGAACCGCCATCGAACAAATTTTGTGCAACGTTTCGGCGTACTGCGCGGCAAAACCCGTCAATTCGCCGATCGGTGAATATTTTTTGAAAATGACCTCGCCCTCGCGGTCGGTGTAAATTTCCAGAGGGTCGCCCTCCCGGATCCGCATCGTACGGCGGATCTCCTTCGGAATGACGACACGCCCGAGGTCATCGATCCTGCGAACGATTCCTGTTGCTTTCATGAATGATTACCTTGCTTTCGCCTGGCGAAAGCTCCTTTCATACGCGATAACTGCCGGGATATGCGGACGTTTGCCGTGAACCCGGTATGAGAATCCGATAAAATCGTTTGTTTTCGACAATACACGGTGCCGGAATCCGATTCTCTTCGGATTCCGCCGTTTCGCACACGGGTGTTTTTTCCGTTTGCCTGCAACTATCTTGCTCAGAAAATGAAGATTTATACAAAAAAACCGTTTTTATTTGCCGACCGACATTTTGGAGGGGCTGTTAAAAAACCCGATGGGTTTCACAGCTCCTTTTTTATTGTGCTCCTTTTTCAGACAAAAAAACCAAATGTGGACAACAGGTGTCCGGTATTGTATTTATGATAAAGTCGGTGAAGCGGAAAACCAATCGAAAAAGGAGTAAAAAATGAAAGAATACAAAATGCTTCCCGTAGTTATGCCGCCGCTGAGCACCTATCATTACAATGCGTGCGTCGGCGTGGTGGCAATGAACCACCCGAGTGCTTATACATGGTATTACAACAGTGCGGTGGACATTACGGTGGAAAAGAAATTCTTGAACGGCTTTACCTCGCCGCTCATTGCCGTTCCCGGCAACACCTGCTATTCTATGCCGTTTATCCAATGCGAAAAAGTCAACCTGATGTTTACGATGGACTATCTCAAGGAAATCATCCGGAACATGATCGACCGGGACTTTTACGTGTTTTTCAGTACGGCTGACGATTATTATATTCCCGGAAAATCGTGGTACGGGGAAAAACATTTCCGTCACGACGGAATGGTCAGCGGATATGATATGCGGGATGACAGCTTCACTCTGACCGCATATGACAGCCGCTGGATTTTCCGCAGTTTTCGTGTCCCGACGGATTCCCTGGTTCAGGCATTTGAATCGGCGTTCCGCATCGGCGACGCAAACGGAAATCTGTCGGCGTTGAAGCACAAAAGAATCCCCATTTTGCCCAATCCCGGGAAAGTTCGGGCAGACATCGCCTCGTATCTGGATTCGGACATCCGGAAATATCCGTTTTCCGACAAAGAACCGACCGTGCACGGCATGGCGGTTTATCCCTATCTTGTCGAATATCTGACCCGGCTCGGCGACGGACGCATCCCGCACGAAAGAATGGATCGCCGTGTGTTCCGCCTGTTTTACGAGCACAAAGCCCTCATGAAGGGACGGCTTTCGGCATTTGCCGTTCCCTCCGTCGACTCCGGCAAGAAGTATGAAGCCGTTGTAACGTTGGCGGACCGTATGCGTTTTCAGTACAAGAAATACGAATTGAAACCCTCCCGTTTTGATCTGGAGCTTTTAATCGGACATCTTGAAAAATGCGGCGAACTGGAACGCGCCATTCTGGAAGAATATCTGGAAAATGCCGAAACCGAAAAAGGAGGAATGTGAGAAAATGCTGACTTTATGGAAAACCATACGGGAAAACATGATAAAACGTCCGCAGACGACGGTATCCGAAAACGACTTTGAAATGACCTATGCCGACATTATCCGATATGTGGAGAGCGTCGCGCCGCTTTTGGGCAACGGCATTCATATCGTTCGTTGTCAGAGCGAAATGAAAACGGGTATCGCGCTTCTCTGTTGCATGGCGGCGGGCGTCACGGCAGTGCCCCTCTCGGAGAGATACGGAGAAAAGCATTGCCAAAGAATCGAGGAGACGGTATCGGCATCCTATCTGATCACGGACAAGGATTGCGGCTGTTTTCTCGCCGTCAGAAAGCTCTCCGGCGAACCGATGCCCACCGAACTGACGGGGAGCGGGACGGAACGGACGGCATTGATTCTGTACACTTCGGGAACCACCGGCATCCCAAAAGGCGCGATGCTGACCGAGAAGAATCTGCTTGCCGACCTTGACGGCATCTGCCGGTACTTTGCGGCGGGAGAAACCGATTCGATTCTGATTACCCGCCCCTTATACCACGGTGCGGTTCTGACGGGTGAGTTTCTGCTTGCCCTTCTCAAAGGTATGCACATTGTCTTTTATCCGAAGGAGTTCAATCCGACCGAGTGGCTGGACATCCTTCTGCAAAAAAAGATCAGCGTCATGGGGGGAACACCGACTCTGTTCTCGCTGTTCAGCCGTTTTTCCAAACGCTCGGACAAGGCACATTCTCTCCGGAATCTGATCGTAAGCGGAGAAAAACTGACCCGATCCGTCGCGGAGCGGCTCCGCGCGGCATTTCCGCATGCCGACATCTACAGCGTGTACGGACTGACCGAGGCGTCGCCGCGTGTGTCCTATCTTCCGCCGCACCTTTTTGACGAAGTTCCCGAATCGGCGGGGATACCGATTTCCGGTGTCCGCCTGAAGCTCGATGACGGAAACGGAAAAGAGCCGGAAAGCGGTTCACCGGGTGAACTTTGCGTCGCCGGCGACAATGTCATGAAGGGTTATTTCCAAAACCCCGATGCCACGAAACGGGTTCTCCGTGACGGCTGGCTTCATACCGGCGATATGGCATATCGGGACGAACGCGGTCTTCTGTTCGTGTGCGGCAGGAAAGACGACATGATTCTTCACGCGGGAATCAATATTTACCCCTGTGAAATCGAAAATGAGCTCTTGCGGATTCCCGGCGTGCGCGAAGCACTCGCGTTCGGAATTCCGGATGAAATCTGCGGACAGCGGATCGGCGTGCGGGTGGTGGGAGACAACCTTTCCGTCGACGCGATTCTGAACTTTTGCCGCAAACATCTGCCGCCCTATGAGGTGCCGTTCGAGGTGGAAATTTCGGACTGTCTGCCACACAACGGAAGCGGCAAGCTCGTGAGGAAACGGCTATGACGGAGAGTATGTATCCGCAAAGTCCGTTCTGGGCGCGCCACATCGGGAATATCCGCGGGGAGGCGTCTCCCGACCTGTTGCCGTCATCCAGGAACCGCTATTGCGTCACCGTTCGGGAGCGGGACGGCGAAACGGCGTACTATTTCGGCGTTCCGATACGCGCAACCGGGGAGCAAAAGCCCGTTTCCGCCGCCTTTGAGCCGCGGAAGAACGGTACCTTTTCCCTTCACGGAACCGCCGGCGAAGTGGAGATCGACGCGGGAAAAATCACATTGAAAAGCCGCGTAGACACGATACGTGTGACGCTCGGCTTTGACGGGGAATGGCAACGGCAGGGAGAAGCCCTTGCCGGAGGCGACTATCTCCTGTTCCCCACCGCAAACGGCATTGCGGTGAAAAAGAACTGTCCCCCGGGAACGGAAGAGCGCGTCCGGATTCAGCCGGGAATCCACACATTTGCGTCACGGAGCAATACCAAGTCTTTTTCGGTCATGGCGGAACGGCATACGCCGTTGGTTACGCTGTCCGGCTGGTACGCCGAGAAGCCCGACCGCATCTGCCCCGTGCGGGTACGCATGAAAAAGGAGACGGACGGTTGGCTCGTCTCGGTCCGCGACACGGAAGAAGGCGGCAGCGCGCTTTGGTACGAACTGGATCTCTACGAACCGAAGCTGATTCAGGATACGACCGTGGACACCCAAAATCCGAAAGAAAACAACGCCTTCGGCATGACGGCGTTCCTTGGCAACACGCCATGGCTCGGAGAACAACAGCTGTATTTCAAGTGGAATCTTTCGGTCCTTTCGGGAATGCTCGAAAAAAGACTCCGATCGGTCAGACTCTTTTTCTGCCGTTGCGCGGAAGGAGCCGACGGAGTTACCGAAGTGTACACCGTTCCGAACGGTTTTTGCAGCTTCGGCACGAACTGGGAAAAACGAGTCCCGCACGGCAACCGCCTGACTTCCTCCTTCCGACAGGGAAATTTCTGCGTACTGGATCTGAGCCCCTCCCTGATCGGAAAAGACGGCAGACTGAAGTGGTGTCCGGGCTTCCTTCTGACCACCCAGGACGGTTCTCTGCCAATCTTCACCGCGGACAGTTATCGCTGTCCGCCTGTCCTTGAATTTCAATACGAAGCGTGAGGTGATGAAAATTGGAATTTATATTTTCGATGCTCGTGAGTCTGATTGCCAGTGTCACAAGCGGCATCATTCTGTTCGTATTCAACCAGTCCATCAAAAAGAGCGAAAAGGAGCTTGCGGAAAAAAACGAAAAAAGCATATCGGAAAACATCCTGATCCTGAAGTCTCTTGACGCGGTGGGAAAACTCACCATGGCAAACAGCCTTTCCCTGCAAACCGACCGGAATGACAAGCGGCTTGCAGCGGCACTGGAGGAATATGAACATATTCAGAAAGAAATGTATGCGTATTTACTGAATGTAAACGCAAGAAAGTAAACAATCGGAAAGGAAGAAAATTATGGAAGAACTTTTGAATGTTCAGATTGTCAACATTCCGCTGATTACGACGGCGGTCTATTACCTGATGGAACTCATCAAGAAAAAAACAAACGGAAATAAAAGTGTAAAAAGAAATCTGCCGCTGCTGGCGGCATTCATGGGGATGTTGTTCGGGATATTGATCTGCCTGTACCCGTGCGGCATTTCCATTTCGGACAACATTGTCGTATCGGCGGTCGTGGGAGCCGGAAGCGGTCTGAGCGCGACGGGAATCCACCAGGTCATCAAACAAAAACAAAATCCGACGGAGGAAAAAGAAGATGGAGAGAGAAGTCAAAAGACTGAGAAGTGAAAAGGAAAAGGTATTTCGCCTTGGCAACGGCAGATACCGCCGCCGTATTTTCCCGTTTGCCGTACATTATCGGGATCCGGATACGGGGCTTTACGAAGAAATGAACAGCCTGTTGAAAAAAAGCGAAACCGGGTATGTCACCACCGACGGAAACGCCGAGATTACCTTTTCCGCAGACGGGACAAACGGAAATACCGTTACCATACACGCTCCGGAAGGTTCGGTCAGCATGAGCTTTGCCGGCAAACACCGTTCGCACGGAGGACGCAGAAAAAACAACCCCTTCCCGCAAATGAAAACACCGTATGGGCTCGGCAAACCGGAGGACGGAAAACACCCGATGATCTGTTTTGACCGGTGTACGGAGGAAGCCGACCTCGTGTATGAAACCTGCCGCGACGGACTGAAGGAACGTCTCCTTTTATCGGACCCGTGTGAAAGCTATGCTTTTGATTTTGAACTCGGGACCGACGGCTATCTTCTGAAGGCAGACTCCGACCGCAACAAACTCTGCGTTCGCCGCCGCACAGACGGCAAAACCGTCTATGAAATGCCCGCTCCCCGCATGGAGGATGCCGGCGGTGCCGCAAGCGACAGAATCCGTATGCAACTGCGGCAAAGAAAACGCGGCAAATACGTCCTCACCCTGACCGCCGACCGCGATTGGCTGAACGCTCCCGAAAGAGAGTTTCCCGTAACGGTTCAGTCCTCCCTCTTCAAGGTGACCTGCGTCGCCTCCGGAGGAAGCGGGTGTTCCTGCGACGACGGATGCGGAGGATGTACGACATCCCCCACCACCAAAGACAACTGTCCGTCGGACTGCTGCTGCCCCACCCCCTCAAAGAAGGAGAATGTGATTCACAACGTCGGCAACACGGGAACCGTCGGTGTGTCCGGCGACGGCAGCGTTTACAAATATTCGTTTCCGCTTTCTTATCATGAGTTTGCACAAACGGGAGCGGATGAGGGAATTGCCCTGTTTTTCCTGACCGACGCGGAGGCGGATGCGCCAATCGTCATCACGACCGAATACAGAGATCCCGAAACCGGCGAATTTGTGACCGGAGAAATTCTGCCCGTTTTCATCCAAGAAGAAGGCTTTGCCTATATCATGCTGAGCGGCGAAAAACTCTGGGATTGGGAACTCCGGAATCTGGAAGTGCGGATTACCGTTTCCCCCGATCCGGCATTTGCCTCGTCCGATGTAAGTTATCCGTTTCATTTCTCCTTTGACTATGCGGGAGCGGAACAGTTTGAACAGTATCACGACGACTACGCCGACAATCAGTCCTATGACTACTCCACCGCCGAGATGGGCGAGGAAAACGGTGAATTTGTCAACCTTCATACCGGTCTGGCAACCGTGCGGCACACCGATGTCGTCGGCGAGGGGGCTCCCGTCTGTGCCGAAATCGCGCACTACTACGACTCGGTAACACGTTCCACTCTCCCGTCCGACCACAACAGCCATTGCGGTAAAGGGTGGAAACTGTCCGTCTGCCAGAAGATTGAACGGAGCGACACCGAGGAGTACCTCGAATACGTCTATACCGACGCCGTCGGCAAAAAGCATTATTTTGTCGACAACGGCAACGGAAAACTCACCGATACGGGCGGTCTTTGTATGACTTACAGCGGAGACATTTCCTCGGAAAGCTATATTACCGACCGCAGTCATACGAAGCTGACCTTTGACGGACTCGGCAGACTGATCCGCGTAACCGACCAAAACCACAACTCCCTCGACTATACCTACACCGACGACTTTCTCACCGCCGTAACCGATTCCTTCGGACGCGTCACTACGCTCCGCTACTCGGCAGACGGTCTCCTTGAGGAAATTTCGGACCCCGAACAAAGAAAGACATACTATACCTATACCGACGGCGAACTGACCGAAATCACGGCTCCCGACGGCGGCAAAAGCCGCTTCACCTACGACGCGGCAGGCAGGATGCAACGAGTGGAAAACCCGGACGGCACGCTTGTGGACTATACCTATGTGGCAGGCAAGGACAAGATCGCACGTACCGACCGCCGCACCTCGGTCGAACGGATTGCCCACGGCGAAGTGTCCGATCTTTCGGTAGCGGAGGACGGCGAATACAAGATTTACGAATACCGGAGCGAACGTTCCACCGCCATCACCGACCGGAGCGGAATCCGCCATGTGTATGTGTTCGACGAAAACGGCAGAACCGAACTGGAATACGAGGACTCCCTCCGCAACGGCACGCAGGAGAAGGGACAGGTAACAGGTACCGCCGTCTACCGGTATACGAACCAAAAACGAACGTTTGCCTCTTCCCTGACCACCACGGATAAAGAGTGTGTCAACTATATCCGGAACGGAACCTTTGAGAACGATGCCCCCGGCACCCTCCTTCCCGCCTTCTGGACGGTCATTCGCGAAAACGGATGTCCGTGTGCCCGGGAAGGCGTCTCGACGACGGCGTGCATCGACGGTACCCGCTCCTATGCGTTCTGCGAAGGCACCGGTCAAAAATATCTCAAGCAGATCGTGGAAGTCGATACCGCCTCTATGATCGGAGACACCTTTGTGCTCTCCGCATGGGGAAAGGCGGCAAAAGCCAAGTACGGACCGTTCACACTCCGCGCCGATGTACACTATACCGACAATACCACCGAGACCGTCCGCGCGGCATTCGATGACGCCTATACCGGATGGCAGTATTCCGCCCTCCCCCTCCGGATCCAAAAGGACAAGAGCGTAGACTATATTGCCGTGTATGCGGATGCTTCGAATTGTCAGTGTGATGTCGCCTTCGATAATATCCGTCTTGTGAATGCCCTGGGAGAATCGGCAGTTTATGAGGAGAATCTTTCCGAGACCATCTCGGTGTTCTGCCAAAAGACCAGGATCGTTCAGAGAATCACCGTACATGACGGTATCTATACGACCGTAACCGACCATGACAGCGGCTATATGCCCGTAAGAGTCACCACAACCGACCTTGACGGAAACCGCTTTGTCACCGTAAGCCGCTATGACGGCAACCATAACCTGGTTGCCACTCAGGACCCGCGCGGCATCGTTACGCTGAACCAATATACCGCCAAAGGACAACTCAAAAAAACCCAACGGTATCATTCGTCCTCTTTCAATACCGCCGATTCTCTTGTGGTGCCGGACAAATGCTTCGTAAAAGAGATCACCTACGACGAAAACGGTGAGTATCCGGTTGCCGAAAGCGATCCGAGAAGCCATGACATCGTAACGGGCTATCATTATGACCGAAACAGCGGACTGCTGAACGCGGTTGACGATTCGTCCGGTCATCGAACCACCTATGTGTATAACCCCGCCGACCATGCCGTGACCTCGGTGTGCAGCACAGTGGGCGGAAGTCCGGTTTTTGTCGGCTACGGCTATACGAAAACCCTTCTGACCTCTCTCACACATAACGGCTTCGATTACCGGTTCTCCTATGACGGATTCGGACGGCAGACCGAAATCCGCGCCGGCGACGAACTGCTCGCCTCCAATACCTATACCGAAACCGATACCACCACCGTGGAAACCACCTATGAGGGTGGAAGGAAACTGACCGTCACCACCGATCGCCATCAGGTTCCGGTCGTGAAAACGTACACGGAAAACGACAATACCGTCACTCTCATCGAAAATGAGTACGATGAGGTGGGAAAAATTGTAAAAGCTGTTGACAAATTGGAAAATAATGTGTATACTTATAACTATAACAGCGTCGGCAGTGTGTCGGAAGAAAAAAGGAACGGACAAACATTCAAATCTTTGTCCTATGATAAACATAACCGCCTGATAAAAACGTCCGTTTATGCCGCCGATGAAACGCTGGAGTATACCCCGGTCTATGAGACGAGAGAAACCGAACCGGTAAGCCCGGTCTGCGGGAGTTGCGCCTCCTGCGGAGAAACCGCAAAAGAGGAGAAAGGTTGCGGTTGCGGGAATGTCTGCCATTGCGACCACTGCAACGGTAACGGCAACTGCGGCAATGCGTCTCAGCCGAAGCCTCCCGTCGTCTATCCCGACAATGCCATTTCGGGTATGATCCTGAAGGACGTTTTCGAGGAGTCGACAACCAAGGATCCCGAAGGCAGAATCGTCACGCACAAACTGAAAACAAACGGCAAGGAACTGCTGGAAGATAACCTTGTATATCTGGAGACCGACCGCCTGACCGATATGGTGGAGGAATTCGTCCGTAAAGTGGGCGGAGTCCGCCGGGACAGCCTCCGGTATACTTATGACAACAATGGCAACATCACCGCGATTTTCCGCAATGTCGACGGCGAGGAAACTCTGCAAACAAGCTATGTTTACGATGAATTGAACCAGCTTGTGCGGGAGAATCATTTCGTCCTCGGTTACAGCCGGACCTATCAGTATGATACCGCGGGCAATCTCCTTTGCAGACGAAAATATCCGGTCACAGGCGGCAATGTGGTCACGGTTCTGTCAACCGACACCTACCGCTACGCACAGACGGGCTGGAAGGATAAGCTGACCGAATATAACGGTCAACCGATCACCTATGACGGCATGGGGAATCCGCTTTGTTATCGCGGACATACCCTGACGTGGGAGCGCGTCCGCCTGCTGGGAAGCTATGACAGTCTGACCTTTGCCTATAACGCAAGCGGAATGCGGACGAGAAAAGGAAATACCGTCTACGAACTTGACGGTAAAACGATCCTCTCCGAAACCGCGAACGGCGAAACCATCCGGTATTACTACGGCAATGCGGGTGCGGTCGGATTCCGATACCACGGAAAACGCTATTTTTACGAGAAGAACCATCAGGGCGATATCACCGCGATCTATGATGAGGACGGCACGCTCAAGGGTTCGTATACCTATGACGCGTGGGGCAACTGCACAATCGATACGGATATCGACGGCATCGCCACCGTCAATCCCTTCCGCTACAGAAGCTACTATTTCGACCGCGAAACCGGACTTTATTATATCACCAATCGCTATTATGATCCTGAGGTTGGTCGATGGATCAATGCAGACAGCCCGGACACCTTAACTGTAACTCCTGAAAATTTTGCACAATATAACCTTTTTGCATACTGTTTTAACAACCCTGCAAACATGGTTGACCCAACCGGCAATTGGCCTCGAGTGAGCAAAATTTTCAAAGCGGTTGCGGCGGTCGCGGTGGCAGTGGCTGTAGTGGCGATAACCGTGGCGACTTGCGGAGCCGCAGCCCCGGCTTTAGCGATTGCGGGTGGCAGTATAATAGGAGCCGGAGCTGCAACCACCGCGGCAGCAAGTGTAGCAATAAATGCAATAACGGTTGCCGGCATTTCAACGGCGGCAGCAGCGGCAGCAGCGGCGGCTGAAGAAAAAGCAAAAAAACGAAACCATACGGTATATGCTTTGGAAGACAGCAACGGAAAAATTCAATATGTGGGGCGCACCACAAATTTAGAGAAGCGGAAAAAGGCACATGATGCGAATCCGTATCGTAAAGGGTTAAAAATATCCATACTTGCTTCCGGATTGAATTATCATGAAGCAAGAGCTTTGGAACAGGCGGGAATGGTGTACCATCATACGATAAACACCGCAAACAAAATGAACAATCAAATCAATGGTATAGCACCAAAGTATTGGGGCATATATAAGGAAATCGCTTTAGGTACTTTGAATTATGAATGGAATCGAATGACCAATGAGATATTATATTGGACAGGAAATTAAATGAGAGGTAATAAAAATGGGAATGTGGGGATTCAAACTGTATCAGAATGATACGACGATGGACATCAGAGACCAATTTGAGGAGTTGTTTCGTGAAGGCAAGAAGACAGCCCGGGAAATCACGGACGAATTGACGGAAGAGTACGAATGTCTCATGGATGATGCCAATGAAGAAGCGTTATTTTGGTATGCATTGGCGGAAACACAGTGGAAATTCGGGGTACTCCTACCGGATGTTAAAGAAAAAGCCTTATCTCGGATTGATAACGACTGCGGCATATTTAAGGATCTGGCAATCAAAAAATCGGAAAAAACACAGAGAACGAAAACGCTGGAAGCTTTGAAAGAAAGGTTGCTTTCTCCCCAACCTCCGGAAAAGAAAATTGTAAAAAGAAGAATATATAAATGCGAATGGAAAATAGGAGATGTCTTTGCCTATCAATTGGAAAGCGAATTGGCTCGGGAAAGAGGGCTGTACGGACGGTATTTTTTAATCCGGAAAATAGATGAAGGGAGCTGGCATCCCGGGCACATCGTGCCAATTGTATATGTGAAATTGACCAATGATTCACATCTTCCCTCCAATGAGGAAGAATATAACCAATTGGAATATGTCCAGACATGGTCTTCCCCTTATAGGAGGCGTTTTCTCCCAATTGATTTTAGGCGACCGCTGGAAGATATTTACGAAAAATCCAAGATAAAGTATGAGGTAGATGAATACGGTTATTTGGCGCATTATAGAATAACATTGCTTAACACTTCAAAAAAGGTCATTCCCAAAAATTTGATTTATGTTGGAAATTTTGCAAATGCCACTCCACCGCAAAAAGAATTTATTCCACATGAAAAAATTGAGATTGGTGTTGTTTTTTGGAAACACTTCGACGAAACCTTTGAAACCAAAATGATAAACTTCTATTGTGGGTATAATCTTAGAGAACTCCCTATTTACAAAGAAGGATTCGATGACAGTCATATGATTTAAATACGATACAACCCCCCTCTCGTCCTTATTTTTCATAATGATAATGATCCCCCTGCCATTGCTCTGACCGTTTTTTACGGGTTTGTGCATGACAGGGGGATTTTGCGTAATACAAACCCAACTGTCACCGTTCGCCCGACACATAGGAATGTAAAAGCTGTTGACAAATTGGGAAAAAATGTGTATACTTATAACTATAACAGCGTCGGCAGTGTGTCGGAAGAAAAAAGGAACGGACAAACATTCAAATCTTTGTCCTATGATAAACATAACCGCCTGACCGATATGGTGAAGGAATTCGTCCGTAAGGTGGGCGGAGTCCGCCGGGACAGCCTCCGGTATACTTATGACAACAATGGCAATATCACCGCGATCTATGATGAGGACGGCACGCTCAAGGGTTCGTATACCTATGACGCGTGGGGCAACTGCACAATCGATACGGATATCGACGGTATCGCCACCGTCAATCCCTTCCGCTACAGAAGCTACTATTTCGACCGCGAAACCGGACTCTACTATCTGGAAACAAGATACTATGATCCCGAAACCGGTCGCTTCCTCAACGCGGACGATCCGGGCTATTTAGAAGAAAACAGCGATATTTTAGGATACAATCTGTTTTCCTATTGCTCAAATAATCCGATCACACGAATTGACGATAGTGGAACCAGTTGGCTTTCCACAGCATTGACTTGCCTTGCAGTTGCTGCGGTTTGTACGGTAGCGTTTATTGCGGCACCGGCTGTTGCGACAGTCACCGGTGCTACTGCAGTGGCTGTTTCTACCGGTGCCGTAATTGTCGGTGCTACCGCAACCGCCATAGGAGTCACGGCATCAACAGTCGGACTCTGCCGGAAAGTTGCAGAAGAAATATCGCGGATAGACAGACAACATGAAGGCAATTACACCGTTTATGCCTTAAGAGATAAATCGGGAAGAGTGCAATATGTCGGCAGAACCAAGAATCTTGACCAACGATTGGCACAACATAAAAAAGCCGAAAAAACAAAGGAATTAGTGCTGGATCATGCGATATCTGGGTTGACCTGGTGTCAGGCAAGAGGCTTGGAAGAACTCGGAATGTTGTCATACCATACATTGAACGCACTCTCCGGCTCCGTCGGAAAAAACAGTATTCACGGAGTCAGTATAAAAAACCCGAATCGCAAAGTTTATTTGAAAGCCGCGTGGAATTATATGTACAATAAAACGACTGACACCTGGTACAATTTAATGGAACAATAAAAACAATAAAGGAGAATGAAAATGGTACTACGCGATTTTTTGGAAACCGACTCAAGGAGTCTGGAAGTTCTGCAAACATTCGACTCCAACAAGGAGTGGACGGGAAAAAAGACCGCACTTCGAACAACGTGTCAGGATCTGAAAGAGGACTATACAGACGATGTTCTGGAAGAAATGATCTTTTGGATGTCTATCTATTGGTGTTCTGTTCAGAACGGTTGGTCAGATGCCTCTTCCTATAAGCACATAAAAAAACTGTTGCCGAAATTTAAAGAAGACTATCAAGGTGAAGAAGAAGAGGCAATTCTGCCTCTGATTGACGAACTGCTGGAGATGAAACCGGTGATCGTAGAAAAGCCGAAAAAGAAAGGCCCTCCCAATCCCGGTTCAAAAAACTGGCAGCCTGGTGATGTTTTTGCCTACCGGATGACTTCGGATGAGGCAGAGAAAAACGGAATCAAAGGTTCTTATGCACTTTTGTATTGTTATGACAAAAAGGTCAAGAATTGCCGTGCCAATGAAATCCAGCTCTATATGCTTTTACACAAGGGTGACACACTTGAACCCACACTGGGCGAGATTATCCGGAATTCTATCTTTTTACAGGGAACCAGTGACAAAAGCTATCGTTTTTTTGTAGATGACAATAACAGTGCCTACCCGGCGGCAAACCTTTTTCGGTATTTGGGAAACACGACCAGTCTCGTTTTCCCCGAAGACGAAGTAATCTTTGCCAGCAAACTTTATTACAGAAGCTTTTGCCTGAAGTTCCTGGAGAGCGAAATAAGCGAGAATTATGCCTACTGGGGAAAAGATATGACTAAAAATGCAGAGTGTTCGGATGCCTGATCGGAAATCCCCCCTTCTATCCCTAGCCCCCCATTTACACATTTTGGGGGGCTAATGTGTACATCGTTGGATCGATACAACAGATAAATGGCACAGCAAACACTTCGATGGATATACGGCAACATTACAAGCCGATTTTACGGATTCTAACGGTAATTTGATTGAGGTTGATGAGAATATATGTTCATTTTTTGAGAACATAACATTATTTCATTTAATCCAATTTTGCAAAAATATAGGGTTTTCCAAAATGAGGTATTCGGGAATATACGAAAAGAAATCGAATGTTTTGTTCAAAGTCTTGATAAATCCCAATAACATCTTTAATATCGGCAGGCATCGCCTTCCTCAATGCGGACCGTTATCGAGAACGGGGATGTTAAAAACATCGATGTTTTTAACATCCACAAACAAAAATTATTCAAAAAAGATATCCCGCCGTGATGCAAACAAAACGGCGGGACATCTTTTTATTTTTTCAAAGGGTTTCCCTTATTCCAGTTCAAAAAGTCCGGTATAAAGCTGGTAATAGCGTCCACGACGGGCAATCAGTTCATCGTGTGTTCCGCGTTCGATGATTCTGCCGTGATCCATAACCATTATGACGTCGGCATTCTGTATCGTAGAAAGGCGGTGGGCAATGACAAAAACCGTCCTGCCCTTCATCAAAGCATCCATACCGCGTTGTACGATCGCCTCAGTACGGGTGTCAATCGACGATGTCGCCTCGTCAAGAATCATAACAGGCGGATCGGCTGCCGCGGCTCGCGCAATCGAGAGAAGCTGTCTCTGTCCCTGCGACAGGTTGGAGCCGTTGCCGCTTACGACGGTTTCGTACCCCTGCGGCAAACGCGTGATAAAATCATCGGCTCCCGCGAGTTTTGCCGCGCGGATACACGCCTCGTCGGTCGCATCCGGATTGCCGTACCGGATGTTTTCCATCACCGTTCCGCTGAACAGGTTCGTGTCCTGAAGGACAAGACCGAGCGAACGGCGCAGGTCAGCTTTGCGGATCTTGTTGATATTGATACCGTCATATCGGATCTTGCCGTCGGCGATATCGTAAAAACGGTTAAGAAGATTCGTAATCGTGGTTTTGCCGGCTCCCGTCGCGCCTACAAACGCCACCTTCTGTCCGGGTTCGGCGTAAAGCGTAATGTTGTGCAGGACATCCTTGCCCTCTTCGTAGGCAAAGTCCACATCATACAGACGCACATCGCCGCACAGAGGCTGGTAGGTCACACTTCCGTCGGCATTGTGTGGGTGTTTCCATGCCCATTTTCCGGTGTGCACGGGAGACTCGGTGATCGTTCCGTCCTCCGCGACCGCGGCATTGACAAGCGTAACATAGCCGTCATCGGCTTCGGGTTCCTCGTCCATCATCGAGAAAATACGGTCGGCTCCCGCAAGTCCCATCACAATAGAGTTGATCTGTTGCGAAAGCTGGTTGACGTTACCCGTAAACTGCTTGGTCATGTTCAGGAACGGAACCACGATGTCGACACCGAACGCCAGTCCCGATATCGACAGATTTGGGGTTCCGGAAAGCACGAAAAGCCCGCCCACCGTGGCACAGATCACATACAGCACGTTTCCGATATTCATGATAATGGGTCCGAGGCAGTTGGCATACGCATGAGCACGGAAGCTGTCGCGGAACAGTTCCTCGTTGATTTCGTCAAATCCGCGGCGGCTCTCCTCCTCATGGCAGAATACCTTGACGACCTTCTGACCGTTCATGGTCTCCTGGAAGAAGCCCTCCGCCTTGCCGACCGATGCCTGCTGACGGACAAAATACTTTGCCGAACCGCCGCCCACCTTTTTGGCGACCAGCATCATCAGCAGAACGCCGCCCACAATGAGAAGCGTCAGCCACACACTGTAATAGAGCATGATGAAGAACACCGTCGTCACGATGACCGCCGACTGCAACAGCGACGGCAGAGAGTTGGAGACCAGCTCGCGCAGGGTATCGATATCGTTGGTATAGTGGCTCATGATGTCGCCGTGCTTGTGGGTATCGAAATAGCGGATGGGCAGGCGTTGCATTTTGTCAAACATGGCACGGCGCAGTTTGTTGAGAAAGCCCTGCGTGATATATGCCATAAGCTGTGTATAGGTGGCGATGAACAGAATCGAAAAGACATACAGCGTCACCAGAATGATGATTTTGGGCAGAATTTCGGCGCGGGCGGAAAGCCAGTCGACAGAGCCGGCATCCAGATAGTTGGTAATGATTTTGATGATTTTCTGCGTAAAAACCGCAGGAATCGCCGAAACCGCCGAAGAAAGCACAATAAACAGTGCCGACAGGGGAATCAGCCGCGGATAGGAGCGAAACAGAAACCGCAGAATCCGTCCGAAGGTTCCCTTTTTTGCTTTTTGTTTCATTTCAGGCATCCTTCTCGCCTCCTTTCATCTGCTGTTCGCAGACCTCGCGGTAAATGTCACTGGAAGCCAGAAGTTCCTCATGCGTACCGCTCGCCGCGATTCTGCCGCCGTCCATCACGAGAATGAGATCGGCGTCCATAACCGACGCGACGCGCTGCGCGATAATGATTTTGGTCGTCTGCGGAATATAGGAACGGAAACCGGCGCGGATGAGTGCATCGGTTCGGGTATCGACGGCACTGGTGGAGTCGTCGAGAATCAGGATTTTCGGTTTTTTCAGAAGTGCGCGTGCAATACAGAGCCGCTGTTTCTGTCCGCCGGAGACGTTGGTGCCACCCTGTTCGATTTTGGTGTCGTAGCCGTCGGGGAAGGTGCGGATAAATTCGTCCGCCTGTGCCAGTTTGCACGCTTCCTCAAGTTCGGCATCGGTCGCGTCCTTGTTCCCCCACCGCAGGTTTTCGCGAATGGTTCCCGAGAAGAGCAGATTTTTCTGCAACACCATGGCAACCGCCCCGCGCAAAGCCGTAATATCATAACGCCGGACATCGGTTCCGCCAACGCGCACCGTTCCCTCTGTGGCATCGTAAAGACGCGGAATCAACTGAACCAGTGTGGATTTTCCGGAGCCTGTCCCGCCGATGATACCGACCGTCGCGCCCGACGGAATGTGCAGTTCCACATCCGCAAGTGCCGCTTTGCGGGCGTTGGCGGCATACTTGAAACTGACACCGTCAAAGTCAACCGATCCGTCGCGCACATCGGTGACGGGGTTCTCGGGATTTTCAAGACGCGGCGTTTCGTTCAGAACTTCGGCAATCCGCTTGATTGCCTCGGCAGACATCGACATAATAATATAGATCATGGCAAGCATCATCAGTTGCATCAACACCTGGAAGCCGTAGGTCATGAGAGCCGAGATCTCACCGACACCAACCGTCGCGCCGCCCGAGGAAATTGCCAGCTTAGCACCGAGGAAGATGATGAATATCATATTGAAATAGATGGCGATCTGCATCATGGGATTGGTGAGAGCCACCAGTCGTTCGGCGTAGGTAAACTCCCGTCGGATTCCCTCGGACGCGGCACCGAATTTTTCGATTTCGCGTCCCTCTCCGGCGAAGCCTTTGACCACGCGGATGCCGCGGATGTTCTCTTCAATCGACTCATTCACCGCATCGTACTTGGTGAAAATGCGACGGAAGGCAGGCATTGCCTTACGACTGATGAGAAAGAACCCGATTCCGAGGAACGGGATAATCAACAGAAAGCTCATTGCCATTTTTCCGCCCATCACAATCGCCATCACAATGGAAAAAATGAGCATGAGAGGGGCGCGGACGGCGATACGAATGGACATCATGAATGCCATCTGCACGTCGTTTACGTCGGTCGTCATACGGGTAACGAGTGAGGACGAGGAAAATTTGTCGATGTTTTCAAAGGAATAGGTCTGGATTTTGTCGAAAATGTCGCCGCGAAGATTCTTGGCAAAACCCGCCGCCGCCTTGGCACTGGTCACGCCGGCAATTCCGCCGCAAGTCAGCGAAAGAGCCGCCAGCAGAATCAGCAAAAGACCGATGCGGATCACGGAGGGCATCAGATCCCCTTCGTTTTTCTGAATCCTGTCAATCATGTCGGCGGTGAGAAACGGAATCAGCGTTTCAATGACCGCCTCACCTACAATAAAGATCAGCGTCAGAATCGTCGGCTTTTTGTACTCTCTTATGCAAGCGATAAGACGTTTTATCATAAGTCGGAAATCACACCTTTCAAAGCAAGTATTTTACAAGGAAAGCGAAAATATGTCGGACAAAGCCGTTTTTTGCAGGGTCAAAGGACCCGGGAGTCCTCACAAAAGGCTCCCGGGACCGTTATGACAGAGAAAGCATCACTTGGCAAATTCGTCGGTAACTTTGTCCAAAACGTGCGGACAATCTGCCGGAATCTCATATCCCGTGCGGTTCGGAGCCGCCCAATGCACACCGTTCTTCAGAATCTGCTGAACATACGGGTTGTAGAAGGATTTGCAGGTTTCGTGTCCGGGCTGGAAATAAAAGACCTTTCCCGCACCGCGCACAAAGCACGCACCGCTGCGGAACATATACCCATCCTCAAACCAACTTCCGAAAATCAGCTTATCGGGTTGCGGAATATAGAAAGGCTCGGCGTAAAGCTCTTCTTCCTCCAGCACAAAGTGATCTGGAATACCCGCCGTAATGGGGCTTGCAGGGCAAAGATTCCACACAATCTCCTTCTGATTTCTGCCCCAAGACAGATTGCCGTTTGTCCCTACGATACGCATAAACGGTTTGGACTTATGTGCCGAGTGCATGGCAACAAAACCCATTTTGCCCTCGTACACGCGGTCCCGGATTTTATCAGCAAGTTCGTCCGGTACGGCATCGTGTGCCATGTGTCCCCACCAGACAAGAACATCGGTATTTTCGAGAATCTCGGGCGGCAGACCGTTATCGGGATCATCAAGGGCAGCCAGACGCACCTCAAGATCTTCGCATTCATCAAGGAACTCCTTGACCTTGGCATGAATACCGTTGGGATACAGCTCTTTTGCCACGGCATTTTTCTTTTCATGGCGAAACTCGTTCCACACGGTTACACGGATCTTTTCCATCGTATTATGTACCTCCGAATCACAGTTAGTACTATTATAACCGTTTGATTTCAAAAAGTCAAGGGCTTTTCTCAGTTTTTCATCTTCCGGGCAGCGAGCGGCGATATCCCGAACCGCTGTTTGAACTGACGGAAAAAGGAGGAGTAGTCGGAGAAGCCACATTCGGAGGCAACAATGCTTGCCTGCTTCCCCGCGCGCAGGAGAGAACGGGAGAGTAAAAGACGTTTGAGAACAATATAGTCCCAGACAGACGATCCCGTAGACTGTTTGAACATCCGGTTGATATAGGCTTTGCTGAAAAAGAACTCCTGTTCCAGAACATCCAGGTTTTCGATTGTGGTAAGGTTTTCATTGATGTAGGCAATGATGCGACTGACGGTTTCGGCACTTCCACCGCGGGCGATCGGTGCAACCGCCGAACCGGATGCCTTCTCCTCACGTCGAAGTGCCGACAGCTCCAGCAAAACCGACATCAGAAGTACCGAGGCGCGTTCGGGATAATCGGGACTGTCCCCGTCACGGCACATACGCTTCATACAGGCGGCAATATAGGCAGCAGACTCGTCGGCAGGCTGGTAGAAGTTGTTTTTTCCGAGCGGACGGTCGCAATAGACCGCCCGAATCTCGGCGGAAAGCTGCGGCAGAAGTTCGGCGGAAAAATTGACGGAAATCCGTTCGTAGGGTTCCTTGCCGAACAGATGCGGCGTATGTGCCTCGCCGTCCCGCATAACCAGCAGACAGCCGGGCGAAAGCGGATACTCGGTTCCCTCCACGGTGTAGTGTCCGACGCCCGAGAGGAAATAGTACAACTCGTAACCGCGGTGTGCATGAAGAACAAATCCCGCCGGATCGGGAAGATCGTCTCTTGTGTGATGAATTTTCAGCAAATCGTTGGAAAAAGAAAAAATACGGGTTCTCATCTCGTTTTTTCTCCTGAATACTATCTTTTTCACCGAAGATTTTTGAAATAGGCGGTGCAAAAAACGTTTGCGGCGGTCCCGCCATTTTGTTTTGCGTCACGGCGGCGCATCTTTTCCCTTTGTTCCAAAAATTTTTGAGGGTGTCGGGAACTTTTTTCAAAAAGTTCCTGACCGTTCCCCCGCTTCCTCTCGCAAACTCTTTCGCCGCTTTTTCTTTGGAGCCAAAGGCGCAAAGAAAAGCTAAGCAAAAGAAACGCCGATAAGAGATTTCGCGCTCTGCGGAGCGCGACAAGGAC
>CAKSSY010000027.1 GCA_934489945.1 uncultured Eubacteriales bacterium | reverse complement strand
TTGGTCGTTTTTGCCTTTGTGACTTTGTTTTTTTCGACTTTCTTGGCGGCAAAACGGCGGCTTTCAGTCGCCGAGACCAAAGTCGTCGGGGGTGTTAAAAAACTCAAAATGAGTTTTTTAACACCCCCTTTTTTATGAATGTATTTTTTATCTTTGGACACGACCGGAGCCGTCTCCACCGGAGAGTTTTTCCACTTCAGCGACCGAAACGTGGTTATAATCGCCTTCCACGGTGTGCTTGAGTGCCGATGCTGCAACGGCAAATTCAATAGCATCCTGTGTGGACTTTCCGGCAAGGATCGAGTAGATCAGACCGCCGCCGAAAGAATCACCGCCGCCAACACGGTCAACAATGTGCAGGTGATAGGTCTTGGAGAAGCAATAATCTTTGCCGTCGTAAAGCATACCTGCCCAGTCGTTGTCGTTTGCGGAGATCGAGGTGCGGAGGGTAATGGCGACTTTCTCAAAGCCGAACTTATCGGCGAGCTGTTTGGCAACACTCTTATAGCCTTCCACGTTGAGTTTGCCGCCGTAAATATCGGAACCCTCTGCTTCGATACCGAACACATCCTTGGCATCTTCCTCGTTGGAGATGCAGACATCAACATACTGACAAAGCTCGGTCATGGCAACTCTTGCCGCGTCTCTTGTCCAAAGTTTTCCACGATAGTTGAGGTCGCAGGAAATCTTGACGCCCTTTGCCTTGGCGGCAATGCAGGCCTGTTTACAGATCTCGACCATGTTTCCGCCCAAAGCAGGAGTGATACCGGTGAAATGGAACCACTCGGCTCCCTCAAAAATGCTGTTCCAATCAAAGTCGGAGGGGGCTGCTTCGGCGATGGCGGAATGTGCACGGTCATAAATGCAGACAGAGCCACGCTGAGAGGCACCTTTTTCAAGGTAATAAATACCGACACGGTCACCGCCGCGGACAATCTTGGAGGTGTCAACACCGTAGTAACGGAGCGAATTGACAGCCGCCTGACCGATGGCGTGTTTGGGGAGTTTTGTTACGTAGGTACTGTCAAGACCGTAGTTGGCAAGAGAAACGGCAACATTTGCCTCTCCGCCACCGAAGGTTGCCTGCATCTGGTCGTTCTGGAAAAAACGGTAATATCCGTTGGGGGCGAGTCTGAGCATAATCTCGCCGAATGTGACTACTTTACTCATGATAAATTCCTTTCGGTAAATAATAATGATGGTTTTGGAGATCGCTCGGATTACTTGACGAGGTGATAAGCGAAGCCACCGATTTCATCGGCAAGGTAGACAAACTTCATGGCTCCGTCCTTGTCATAGGTGGCGGTGGACATATCAAACTTTACACCGCGAAGGGTCAGGTGGTACACGGCACGGTCAACATTATTGGTCTGGATGGCAATATGTCCCATTGTTCCTCTGCCCATTGTGTTCATAATCTCAAGTTCGGGACTTGCAAAGACCGATGCCGAGCGTTTGTCAGCGGGGAAAGAGAAGAACTTATCCAATGTGGCGGCGGTATGATTCATCGCTTCCTCATTGGCGGAGTTGATACCCACGTGCTTGAATTTGAATCCCAGCATGGTATCGACAGCACCGCGAACGAGCACCTTGATGCCCTCAAAATCACCTGCGGCAATCATATCGGGCTTGACCATCCAGCTACCGCCGCAGCAGATGATCTTGGGGTTGGCGAGATATTCGCAGACATTTTGCGGATTGACACCGCCTGTAGGCATGAACTTTACGCCGCCGTAGGGAGCGGACATGGCTTTGATCATATTGATACCGCCGGACTGTTCGGCGGGGAAGAACTTCACGGTGTCAAGTCCGAGAGAAAGAGCCTGTTCGATACCGGAAGGGTTGTTGATACCCGGGACCATAGGGCACCCTTTTTCCTGGCAGTATTTGACGATCTCGGGGTTAAGCCCGGGGCTGACAATGAATTTTGCACCCGCTTCAATTGCATCGTCGACCTGTGTCGTTGTGAGAACCGTGCCGGCACCGACGATCATCTCGGGATATTCCTTAGAAATAATGGAGATGGCTTCCTTGGCGGCGGCGGTACGGAAAGTGACCTCTGCACAGGGAAGACCGCCTTCGATCAATGCCTTGGCAAGGGGGGCGGCGTCCTTAGCATTATCAATCTTGATAACGGGAACAATACCGATCAGGGAAAGTTGTTTTAAGATGTCATTCATGTTTTCATCCTCCGAAACAAAATTTCTACATCTACCATTTTACACCTGAAAATCCGAATTGTCAAGAACCATACGTCTTTTTCTATGAAAAATACGGTATTTCCGCGTGAGATACCGTCGGAGCATCAATAAACCCGCATTGCGTTAGAAAGATACAAGAGCGGAAAGTGTTTCGCACAAATTACGGAGGGGCGGGCGGGAAATAAGTCTGCAAAAAATGCGCGGAGCCTTTTATAAAAGGCTCCGCGCATTCGGAATTCATTTTGCGTCAAAATGACGGATCAATCCGTAAATGTTTTCATTGAGTGGAATCATATAATCGGTGAGATCGGTATATTCTTTATGAGTGTTGGAATAGATGCCTTTATTGGCAGCCTTTTGCCCGAAAGCTGCCGGATCGGCATCAATATACTGGAACCAATGCCAGCCGACTACGTTTTTAGATTCAAGGAGTTGGAGTGTAAAGTTCTGATAGAACATTCCCCGTTCTTTTTGGGTATGAACATACCAACCTGCACCGGATGTATTCCCGAGGTTTCCTTCACATTCTTCTGCCTTGGCGTAATATTCGGTGATGAGTATGGGTTTATTGGTCCATGCACTGATTTTTTGCAGAACGGTGGCATCGGGAGTCCAGTCATGGTACCAGTTGAATGTAACAACGTCGCACCAGTATCCGGAGGCGCGGCAGATCCATTCAGAAGTTCTGGCTCCATTGAGGGCGCGGCAACCGAGTATCAGATGTTTATCATCATATCGGCGGATGGCATTGGTTACAACGGCAAAATAGCGGTCATAAACATATCCGCGGAAAATTTCCTTGAGTTTTGCATCATTGGCATCGTCCAGTGTCGGGTTTTCTTTGCCGGCCATATGGGCAAGAAATGTCCATGCGGCGGCGTAAGAGTAGTAGTTGACATCGGTGTTGGTAATGTCAAGTGTCAGATTGAGTACAAGTCCCATCTTCTTATCGTCGACCGGAATCTCGTTGTCGGTGGTGTAGCCGACCAAATTCGGGTTATTGATAAAGGTATTGTTCCTAACTCTCTGTTTCATTCGATTATTACAAAAATCCACAAATCCGGGGTCAAAAACGTGCATCCCCTGTTTCAGAAGAGTGGATCCGGAGGCGGTATCGGTATCTTTGGTTCCGATGGAAATTTCGTAGTTGTCAAGAAATCCGAGACCGATCTGATAGTTCAGATTTTCTTCCACCGTTTCAAGTTCGGCAGTGGACAGGCGCGTACAACTGTTAAAGCCCATATTTTTCAGCTTTTTGACTGCAGCAATTGCCCATTTTTCCTTACTGCCGTAAATGGCGAGGGCAGGATCTTTCTGATTCTTGGCTCCGCCGTCCTCTATTCCCATGCGGCTGACGCCGACCATATAGAAAGGATAGCCGAGCGGATCAATAAACCACCAGCGACCGTCGATCTGCGTTGTGTAAAACACACCGCGCACTTCCTGTTTCATGGATTCAATCTTAAATCCGCCATAGACATCCGTTTTCACATTTTCGGATGCGGGGGTAAAGTTTTTCAGTGTGACGAGAAGGCGTGTCTTACGGGAAAGAAAAGGCTTTCCGACGTTGGAGGCTACTTCCACACGGGTAGAATACTCCGCGTCGTCATCTACGATTTTATCTATAACGGGGTCGGTTTTGGAGGTGATTTCCTGATACCGGGCATACCATTCGTTATAGAGTTTCTCGGCAAATGCCCAAATCTCATCATCCTTTGCTTTATCGCCGGAAATTGCACCGAGATATCCGGATGCGGTGTTTGTGGAAAGGGAAGTCATGGCAGGGGTGGCGGCATAATTCATCGGAGCGGGTTGTTTGGGAATTTGGGAACACGATGCCGTGCCAAGCGTCAGCGCGGCAAGAAAGGCGGCAGTCAGTTTTTTTCTCATAAGAGTTCCTTTCGGGAAAAATTTTCTATACCAATTTATATCATATAGAAGGAAACCCGGCGATGTAAATGTGAAAAAAGGTACTTTTTTTGTAAAAAACAGTCCTCATCGGCTTTTTTGAAATTTTGAAATGCGATGATTATGATCGGAGAAGCAGGGTCAATGTCGGAATCGTCAGAAAGCACAGCAGCGTGCTGACCAGTACGCAGTTTGCCGACAGTTCGGCATCGCATTTGTGCATCTCGGCAAGATTGAACACCACAGACGCGCACGGAGTTGCCGAGAGAATGAGAATACTGGCTTTGAATGCCGGGTCAAGCGGCAACCATCTGACTGCGGCGTAGGAAAAGAGGGGGAACAGCAAGAGTTTTCCGAGACATATCAGATATACGCTCGGTCTCATGAACAACTTAGGCAACGAGACGGTTGCAAGGCGTATTCCGAGAATCATCATACAAAGCGGTGTGGTCATATTTCCCAGAAGATTCAGGCTGTAAACCAACTTTTCGGGAAGAAAGTTGCCCGCTCCCAGGAGATAGAGAGGAAATCCGACGGCAAAGCCGAACACGGTCGGATTACAGACGGCGGCACGCAACGACATATATTTTTTCTGTCCTGTCAGGCAGAAAACGCCGACCGTAAAGACCAACAGATTCATTGTGACGATATAAACCGCCGAATAACACGCAACCTCGGGGTTGTCCGGCAACAGGGCGCGAACAACGGGAAGACCGAAAAAACCAACATTTCCGAGAACCATTCCGATGGTCATAAGGCGATATTTCGGATCGGCACTTTTTTTACGGATGATGAGATACACCATACCGATAAAGATACTCTGCAACAGCAGTGTAATGACAAAGAAAAGTCCCATGTTTTTGAGATTCTGCACATGAAAGTCAAGTCCGAGAAAAGCGGAAATAATCATACACGGTGAACAGGCATACACAAGAACACCGGAAATCGTAGAGAGATGTTCGGCACTTGCCTTCTTCATTTTACAGACAACAAAACCGGGCAGAATATAGAACAAGGTAATCAGAACCGTTCCGAGTGTGGTAGAGAAATTCATATCGAAGCCGCCTTTCGGTGAAATTGACAAAGAAAAACTGCCGACGGCAAAGTTCGGCAGTTTTTTGGTGAAGCATACCGAGTCAGGAAACTACGATATACATAACGATGACAGTGATGACAAACAGAACCGCGACGACTGCGGTTGCGGTGGAAAGCCATTTGTCGGCTCTTGCTGCCTTGCCTTTGGCAAAGAACGTATCGGCTCCGCCGGCGATGGCACCGGAAAGATTTTTGTCCTTACCCGACTGCATGAGAACGGCGACAATGATAAGCAGAGACATCAAAAGAAGTATGCCACCGATTACATATTCAACTACGCCCATGTTAATTCCTCCTGTGAGATTTTACAAAGTGCAAAAGGCACATTTTTATCATACCAAAACATATTACCACACTTTTACGCAAAAATCAAGGGGTTTTGAAAAAATTTCCCGGGATTTTGGGCAAAGTTCAAATTTCGCTTTACTTTTTCCGGTGGTTGTGGTAAACTATAGTTGAAATTTTGTTTGGAAAGGATTTGCCGAATGACGGACAAAGAACGATTTATTGAAATCTACAATGCAAAAATCAAACGGGAGGGAGCCGACAAGCTATTGGAGTGGCTTTGCTCGGAAAACTGCGATTTCTTCACCGCACCCGCTTCCACCCGCTTTCACGGCAACTATCCCGGCGGACTTCTGGCGCACAGTCTGAATGTCTATGATTGCCTGTGTGAGTTTCTTTCCCACGAACGCTCCAAAACCGTGTACGGAATGAACTATTCCGACGAAACGATTGCTCTCGTTTCACTTCTGCACGATCTTTGCAAGGTCAATTTTTATGTGCCATCTTCCCGGAATGTCAAAGAGGACGGTGTTTGGAAATCGGTGCCGTATTACACCATTGACGACAAACTCCCTTATGGTCACGGCGAAAAGTCGGTTTACATTATTTCGGGGTATATGCGTCTGACGCGGGATGAAGCCTTTGCCATCCGTTACCACATGGGATTTGCCGGTGTCGAGAGTGTCAACGCGATCGGAAATGTCGGGAAGGCGTTTGAAATGTTTCCCATTGCGTTCGCCCTCTCAGTTGCGGACATGGAGGCTTCGTATTATCTCGAAGGATCCCCTAAAAAATAATTTTCGGAGGAAAAAATGCTGGACAGTCACGAAAAGCCGTTTCACATTCCGATCCGCTCCGGAGAAGCCGGAAAATACTGTGTTTTACCGGGAGATCCCGGTCGTTGTGAAAAAATTGCGGCGTTTTTGGAGAATCCGCACCATGTAGCACAGAACCGCGAGTTCAATCTCTGGAGTGGCACGCTTGACGGCGAATCCGTTTCGGTTTGTTCCACAGGGATCGGAGGACCCTCGACCGCTATTGCGGTGGAAGAGTTGTTTGCATGCGGTGTGCGGACATTTATCCGCGTCGGTACTTGCGGCGGCATTGCCATACCGGTAAAATGCGGCGATGTGGTGATTGCAAGCGGAGCTGTGCGTCAGGACGGCACCAGTCACGAATATGCACCGCCGGAATATCCTGCGGTTCCCGATGCGGAGGTTCTTACGGCACTTATGCGTGCGGCGAAGAACCTCGGCTATCCGACGCATACCGGTGTTGTGCAGAGCAAGGACTCCTTTTACGGTCAGCATTCGCCGCACCGTATGCCGGTGGCATCGCTTTTGCTGGAAAAATGGGAGGCATGGAAACGTCTTGGGGTATTGGCGAGTGAAATGGAGGCGTCCACGCTTTTCACAGTCGGCGCGGCACTGGGGGCTTCTACGGGTGCTGTTTTTCACGTTATCTGGAATCAGGAACGCGCCGAAGCGGGATTTGACACGGCAGCGGATGAAAAGCACGATACGACCTGCGCAATCCGCACGGCAATTGAGGCAATTCGTCTGTTGATCCGGGAATAAAATTTTGGTTGCCGCTTGTGCGGCGGAAAGGACATAAACAAACATGAATGTAACAATTGAAAACGATTTTCTGAAGGTGGAAATTGCCGATCGCGGTGCGGAGATGATGTCACTTGTCGGCAAAAAGACAGGATTTGAGTATCTCTGGCAAGGGGATGCCACTTATTGGGCAAGCCGTGCCACGGTGCTCTTCCCGATCTGCGGCAGATTGACCGATGGCAAGTACACATGGGAAGGACGGGAATATGAAATGGTTCTCCATGGTTTTGCCAAACTCAAGACTTACACGGTTGTCGATCAAAAGAAGGATGCTGTTACCTTTGAGTTGAAGCAGGATGAGGAGACAAAGAAGGTGTATCCCTTTGACTTCACTTTTCGCGTGACCTATTCGCTGGAGGCAAACACGGTAAGAACCTCCCTTCATGTGGAAAATACGGGGAAGGGGGAGTTGCCTTTCTCGGTCGGAGGGCATCCGGGCTTCAACGTGCCGTTTGTTGAAGGGGAGAAGTTTGACGATTACTATATGGAGTTCAAGTGCGTGAAACCGGTGGAAAAACTGGTTATGTCTCCCACTTGTTACTATACGGGAAAGAAGGAACCGTTTGCTCTGCGTGACGGAAAAATTCTGGATCTGAAGCATGAATTGTTTGACAACGATGCCATCTTTTTGGACGGTATGTGCAATCGGGTTTCACTGAAGTCCCGGAAGAACGAGCGCGCTGTAAGCGTTCACTTTGAGGACATGACGCATCTCGGCTTTTGGCACAAGCCCAAAACCGAGGCTCCTTATGTTTGTATTGAACCGTGGCACGGTGTTCCGGCATTTGACGGCAAGATTGATGATTTTGCAACCAAGGAGGAGATGATTCATCTTCCCGAGGGCGAGGATTATGCCACTTATTTTGAAGTGACAGTTACGGAATAATCGTTGAAATGATGAGGAACTGTTAAAAAACTCGATGTTTTTAACAGCTTCCTCCAAAATGCCGGTCGGGATTCCGGCATTTTGGATGCGATCTTGGTCGTTTTTGCCTCTGTGCCTTTGTTTTTTCGACTTTCTTGGCGGCAAAATGGCGACTTTCAGCCACCAAGACCAAAGTCGTCGGGGGTGTAAAAAACTCAAAATGAGTTTTTTACACCCCCCTTTCGGTATGGATTCTTGCTTTTTATTTATAGAACAACAGCAGGAACAGCAACAGAAGAATGTCATCATCGGTATTTTCCTGAGAAAGAAGGAGAATGAGTCCGATGATGAGAAGCTCTTCGGCACCGATGTCGCCGAGAATTCCGCCATGTAACCCGGATGGTTTCGGTGGAAGCAGGGAGGAAAGCGGAGACGGACGTTTCGGAGGCGGGGCGGATGCCGCAACGACTTCTTCTTCCGGTTTCGGTGGGTCTTTTTCGTTTGGGGTGTCGGGACTGTCTGTTTTCATTTCCGTGTTTGAGGAGTTCTCAGAAGGTGGCTCGGGCACAGGTGGGGAAACAGGAGGAAGATCGGCGGGGAGATCCGGAGTTTGCGAGCCGCCGTGGAAAGCGTTGCCGCGGTAGTTCTCGGGAATTCGGTATGGTTCGTCGGGAGACGGAAATTGCGAACGGGAGTACACGCGCTCACCTCCTACGGTTTGAGATTTTTGAACAGGTCGTTCAGTTTTCCGAGTTTTGTGATATAGTCGACCGCCTCACGTCGCCCCGGACTGAGATAGGGACGCAGAGCCAAAAGCAGTGCCGTTCGTTTGTCGGGACGTGCTTTTTTCTCGCCGCCGCCGAGAATGGGGCTGATTGTGGCAATGACATCCGGTAGTTTTGCCATCAACTCGGGGTTTGAGAGCACTGAGGCAAGATTGTCGGTGGATTTTTCGTTATTTCCTGTGTTTGCGGTTTCGGGAGGGGGCGGAGTCTCTTCCCGATGTGGGGCGGGTTCTGTCGTTTCCGTTTCCGTCATCCCGGCTTTGAGACCGGCGGCAATCTGCGAGAGCCGTGCGACGAATTCCGGATTGGACAAAAGGTCGGAAAGCGGATTTTCTCCGGCGTTTTTTTTGACATCGGTCTCGTCGTTTGCCATGATCTCTCCTTACGATTTGTGTTTGCGGGTGTTCAACTGCTCGGCGGCTCGGGCAATATCCTCGTCGGTGGCACTTGCGAGCGCGCGGCGAATACTGTTAATGTCATCCGGACTGATCTGAAATCCCGAAAGATCAAGCCCTGCGTTGTCGGCGAGAGAGCGAATTACGTTTTTTAGTTGTTCGTCATTCAGGTTCAGCATCCTGTTTACGGCTTTGCGATCAATTTGCATAATGTTTTGCCTTTCTTATGTGTATTCTTTTCTCATAGACAGCATATGCAAAATCTTGAGGTGCGGTGATTTTTTTGCGGAAACTCGTAGACAAAACGAACGAATTGTGGTATAATAATATAGATTTACCCGAAACGGTTTTCATGTTTGTACCTGTAAACGGGAGAGAAAAAAGAATGCCGTTTTCCGTTGGAATACGGCTCAAAGGAGTACCATGAAACACTTTTTCATCGTAAACCCCGCGGCGGGAAGGGGAAATAAAGTTGATTTTTTTGTCGACCTGATTCGAAAGATCGGCAAATCCCGGGACCTGGACTACGAACTTTATATGACAGAGGGCATCGGCGACGCACGCCGTTATGTGAGCGAAATGTGCAAAGGCGCGGATAAAGAGGCAAAGCTCCGTTTTTATGCCTGCGGTGGGGACGGCACAATCAACGAGGTTGTCAACGGTGCAATTGGTTTTGACGGCGTCGAAGTCGCCACGGTTCCCATCGGAACCGGCAACGATTTTGTCCGGAATTTCGGCAGTGAGGAGTCCTTTTTTGATCTGGAAAACCAGATTGCTTCGGAAGCGGTTACCTGTGATCTGATGACGGTGAACGATCGGTATTGTGTCAATATGGTCAATATCGGTTTTGACTGCGAGGTGGTGGCGCGCACGGCACGGATCAAACGGAATCCTCTGATTCCGGGAAAACTTGCGTACATATTCGGTGTGATCGGGGAGTTTGTCCGTCAGCGCGGTGTCAGTTTTCGTTGCACGATAGACGGTATCTGTCAGGGGGAGCGAAAGTTCTTGATTTCTCTGTTTGCCAACGGCGGCTTTTGCGGCGGCGGTTTCCGTGCCGCACCTTATGCGGAACTGACAGACGGGAAAATGGATGTCTGTTTTATCCGGCTTGTCAAACGGTTACAATTTGTCAAGCTGATCGGAAGTTACAAAAAAGGATTGCATATGCTTCGGAACGATTGCGACGACTTTTTTGAATATTATAAGTGTTCCGACGTTCTTTTGGAGTTTGACAAGCCTCAGCGTGTTTGCGTGGATGGTGAAATCAGCGAATATCGGTCTCTTCACATGGGAGTGGTTCGGAATGCCATTCGTTTCGTACTTCCCACAAATGCCAAAATGCAGTACGAGGCGGTTCCCGCGTCGCCGTTTGTAAAGGTGTTGGGATGAGTCTGACAATTACGGTGATTTCGGACAGTCACGGTCATCCGGGAAACATCAGCGAGGTGATGGCTCGGCAGGAGAAGGTTTGCAAGCCCGGCTATGTTCTGTTTCTCGGCGATGGAGTTGCGGATCTTGATCGTTGCGACTTGCCTGACGGATGCACATTACTTGCGGTGCAGGGAAACTGCGATGCTGTTGATTCCGGATATCCCGCAGTGCGGGTAGTGCCGCTTGGAATTTACAGGATACTTATGATGCACGGACACACCTGTGCGGTCAAACACGGTCTTTCGTCGGCAGTTGCTATGGCAGTTCGTGAGAATGCCGACCTGCTGTTATACGGACACACACATCAGCCGGACGCACAGATTCTTCGGGCAGGATCGGAATACTGCGGTCTGACGTTTCCGAAGCCGTTGTATATTTTCAATCCGGGTAGTATTGCCGAGGGGAGTTTCGGTACGATTACAATTGGTCCCGATGGAATTCTTTTGGCGCATGGAAGGTTGTTCTGAACAAAAAAGACGAACACCGACCTGTTCCGTCGGTATTCGTCTTAAAGAAGTTCGTGAGAATGAGGCTTAAACAGGTTGTTCCTGTGCGGCTTCCTCTTCCTCCTGCTTTCTGGCTGCCTGCGCGGCAAGCTCCGCTTCATACGCTTCGATCACGGCACTTTCAAGCAGACTGCGGAATTGTGCATTGATCGGATGTACGATATCCCGGTAGGTCTCATCCGGATTCTTTCGGCTGGGCATCACAATGAAAAATTTGTCGCGGGCATTGATGATCTTGATGTCATGAACGGCAAGCTGACCGTCAAACGTGACCGAAACGATTGCCTTCATAGGACCGTCGTCAAAGGTTTTGCGGATTTTGATGTCTGTGATTTTCATTTTTCTGACTCCTTGGAGAAATAGTATTTGTTTGTCACTACCTTCATATTATAGTATAAACTGCTTTTGTGACAACCATTCAAACAAGAATGATTTTTTTTGTGAACACAGTCAGAATTTCATGTTATTTTTGACAATAAATCCGGTATATCGCCAAAAAGATAACGGAAAAACATTTTTTGGAAAGGCGGCGTCAACGCTATGTCTACACGGAATACGCATTACGGCTCCGAGGCTATTGACCATATGATGACGAATTGCCGACGTGTTTTTTTTATTGGAATCGGCGGCGTGAATATGTCCTCTTTGGCTCACATTACGCATTTACGCGGATATGAAGTGAGCGGTTCGGACAGAACCGGAACCGATGTGACCGAACGGCTGGAAAAAGAGGGAATTACGGTCTTTTACACACACGATGCCTCCCATATAGAGAACTGCGACATTGTGGTTTATACGGTTGCCATTTCCGAAAGCAATCCCGAGTATGTCCGTGCGCTTGAGAGGGGAATTCCCTGTATTTCCCGTGCCGACTATCTTGGTTATCTCATGACGGGTTATGAGCGGCGCATCGGAATTTGCGGTATGCACGGTAAAAGCACTACAACTTCTATGTGTGCCAATGTTTTTATGGATGCGGGTGCCGATCCCACGGTGCTTTCCGGTGCCTCCATGCGCTCTATGGGTGGGGCATACCGTGTCGGTGGCGAAAAATTTTTTGTTTTTGAAGCCTGCGAATATATGGATTCTTTTTTGGATTTTTACCCGACAATCGCGGTGATACTCAATATAGAGATGGATCATGTTGACTATTTCAAGAGTATGGAACAGATTCAGACATCTTTTCGGAAATTTGCAGAAAAAACACTTCCGTCCGGGTGTGTGATCGTAAACGGCGACGATGAGAATATCCATGCGGCTTTGCAGGGGTTTGAAGGGAAAAGCCTGCGATTCTCCGTACGGGATCCGAGGGCGGATTTCTATGCTGCCGACATTGTTTTCTCTCACGGCAGACCACAGTTTACTGTTATGGCATTCGGCAAACCGTTCTGTCATGTTGCACTTTCGGTTCCCGGGTTTCACAATGTAAGAAATTCCCTTGCCACGGCAGCGGCGGCATGGCTTTGCGGTATATGTGGTGAGGATGTCGGGCGCGGGCTTTCGTCGTTTTGCGGTGCAGAGCGTCGTATGGAATACAAGGGGAAATTCCGTGATGCCGATGTGTATGATGATTACGGACACCACCCGACAGAAGTAAAAACTACGCTGGAAGGTGTGGCAAGAATGGGTTACAAGCGGGTTTTCTGCGTGTTCCAACCGCACACGTATTCACGCACGGCGGGTTTGTTTGCGGAATTCTGCGGCGCGTTCGGTGCGGCGGACGAGGTGATTTTTGCCGATATTTACGCGGCGCGGGAGCCGGATACCGGTATTGTGAGTGCCGAAAAGCTCGCTTTAGCATTGCCGAACGGAAAATATGTCGGGGACAACGATGCCATTGCGGAATATCTCGGCAAAATTCTCGAAAAGGATGATGTTCTGGTGGTAATGGGAGCGGGGGATATTTACCGTCTTTATCCGAAACTCGGACTTTGATCGGAGAGGAAAATGCGTTATACGGAAGGATACGATGCCATTGCGGAGATTTATGATCGTCTGAACCGGGAAATTGACTATGCCGCATGGGCAGATTTTATCGAAAAAAACTTTGATCGTTATTTGTTGTCACGTCCATCGTTGGTGTTGGATCTTGCCTGCGGTACGGGCAGCATGACAAAGGAACTGGCGGAACGCGGCTACGACATGATCGGTGTGGACGGCAGTGAGGATATGTTGGGAGTGGCGTATGAGAGGGCAGAAGGGCAGAAAATTCTGTATCTTTTGCAGGATATGCGACATTTTGAACTTTACGGAACGGTTGGGGCGGTCACTTGTTGTTTGGACAGTCTCAATTATCTGACGGGCAAGGGGGATTTGGATGCCTGTCTTTCCTGTGTTCACAACTATCTGGATCCGGACGGAATTTTTCTGTTTGATATGAACACCCCTTACAAATTTGAACACATTTATGCCGACAATGCCTATGTTTTGGAGGACACACTGCCGGATGGCAGGAGTGTGTATTGCGGTTGGCAGAACGATTACAACAAGGAAACCGCGATCTGCGGATTTTATCTGACGGTTTTTACGGAGGGGGAGAACGGTTATCGTCGTGCCGATGAGGAACAGCACGAGAGATGTTACTCTATGGAGGAAATCCGTCGGGCTCTTCGGGAAAACGGTTTTGAATTTCTTGCGGTGAGCGGCGGTACAGACTTCTCTGAACCGAATGACTTGACCGAACGTTGGTATTTTGCGGCAAGATGCAAGAAGGGAATTTATACGCATGCGGCGCGCAAAAAGCTGGTACGTTCTTATCTCGGCAAGACGGTAGAAATTGAAATTGACCGTCCTGTCGGATATGTGTATCGAAAAAAGGATCGGACGTTGGTATATCCGATTAATTACGGCTATATTCCCGGGGTACTCGGTGGCGACGGCGAGGAACTGGATGTTTATTTGCTGGGGGTGAACGAACCTCTTACGTCCTGTCGATGCCATGTGATCGGTATTGTTCATCGGGAAAACGACGTAGAGGACAAGCTGATTGCTGCTCCGGAGGGAAGGCATTTTTCCGTTGAGGAAATTGCCGATGCGATTGCTTTTCAGGAAAAATATTATCACACAGAGATTGAGGTGGCGGATATATGAGTATTGTTCATCCGATTCCACCGGTGTTTGATGAGGATTCCACGGTGTTGATTCTCGGGTCGTTTCCATCGGTACGGTCCCGCGCGGAGGGATTCTTTTACGGTCATCCGCAGAATCGGTTCTGGCGTGTGACGGCGGCGGTTTTTCATGTTCCGGTGCCGGGCAGTGTGGCGGAAAAAAAGGATTTTCTGCATTCTTGCGGCATTGCTCTGTATGATGTGATTGGTTCATGTGAAATCGTCGGTTCATCGGACAGTTCGATTCGCCAAGTGGTTCCCACAGATCTTACACCGATTCTGACAGGAAGCCGTGTGAGACGTATTTTTACCAACGGTACTGCGGCGGATACGCTTTATCGAAAATATCAATTCCCGTCGATTGGAATTCCCGCTGTGCGGTTGCCGTCTACCAGTCCCGCGAATGCGGCATGGTCGGCGGAGCGTCTGATTGAGGCGTGGAAAGAGATTGCAAAGGAGAGTCAGGATACGGTATGGAAAAATCAACAATATTACGCGCCATGACCAAAGACGGCAGCGCGCGGATTCATGTAATCAATTCAAGATCTATTGTCAGAGAGGCGATTCGATTTCACAGAACCTCACCCACGGCGACCGCGGCACTCGGTAGACTTTTGACCGCTGCCTCCGTTATGGGCAGTATGCTGGGAGAAGAAGAGGACCGGCTTACGGTTGCTGTCAAAGGGGACGGAGAGGCAGGAGGGCTGATTGCAGCGGCGGATTTTCACGGCAATGTGCGCGGATATATTCAGAACCCGCATGTTGATCTTCCCTTGAAAACGAACGGAAAGTTGGATGTGGGTGGCGCGATTGGTCACGGCACGCTGACGGTGATCCGCGACACGGGCGGCGAGGAGCCGTACAATGGTTCGGTAGAACTTGTCAGCGGTGAGATCGCCGAGGATATTGCATCCTATTATGCCGTCAGCGAGCAGGTGCCGACTGTTTGTGCACTTGGAGTTCTTGTGGGAACCGATTGTGACTGTGCGGCGGCGGGCGGTATCTTTATTCAGCTCCTTCCGTTTGCCGACAACGTTACGGTTGATCTCATAGAACGAAACGCTGCATCTCTTACGAATATCTCGCATTATTTTGCGGAGGGGAAGAGCAACGAGGAGATCATGGCGATTGCACTTCGGGACATTCCGTTCGATATTTTCGATGAACTGGAGGTCGAATATCGTTGCACGTGTTCGGAAGAGCGGATTCGGGAGGCGTTTCGATCGTTTGGTAAAGAAAAAATAGCCGAGATGCTGAATGAACAACAGGCAGAGGGGAAAAAACGCGAACTTGAGGCGGTATGTCGCTTCTGCGGGAAGAAATATGTGTTTGATGAGGAAAAATTGAATTCACTCTTCTGAAGGGGAGGATTGCCGCCAAAAGAATCCGGAAAATGAAAAAAGCAGGCAAAAACAGTCGGAATCGCCTCAAAAATGCCGGAATTCTGACTGACATATTTGAGGGGCTGTTCAAACATTGATGTTTGAACAGCCCCTTTTCGATTCAATTTTTTTGGTTGTCAAAGTATGTTTTCAAAAATTCAATCGCTTCGCGATAGCCGTCAAAGCCTTTGCCGCATATCGTTTTTTCGGCACAGGGGGAAACGTAGGATATGTGCCGGAAATCTTCCCGTTTGGAAATGTCCGAGAGGTGTACCTCTACGGTAGGGATATTCACGGCGCGAAGAGCATCGGGAATGGCAATACTGGTATGTGTATAAGCGGCGGGATTGATCACAATGCCGTCGATTCTTCCATATGCCTCCTGAATTTTATCGACGATGGCACCTTCGTGGTTGGATTGAAAAAGTTCGGCTTCTATGCCCGCGTTTGCACAAATTCGACGGATAAAGTCTTCAAGATCGGCAAAACTTTCTTTGCCGTAGATATTGGGTTCCCGGATGCCGAGCAAATTCAGGTTCGGACCGTTCAGAATGAGAATTTTCATCGTGTTTTCTCCCATATTTTCAGAATTCGTGACACGGCTTCTTCCGGCGTGGCATCGTTATCAACCGAAAAGTCGGCGAGAGATTCATACAACGGAAGCCGTTCGGCGGCAAGTTCTTCAATCGATTTTGCCAAAGAAAGCGGGCGGTTTTCTTTTGCCAGAAGTTTGAGGGGGCGTCGCAGGAACACAATTTTTCCGTTCTGTCGCAACAGGTCGGCATTTTCCGCTACGGTCGGAACACCGCCACCGGTTGCGATAACGGCACCGTTTTGCTTGCCGAATTCGGCTACGCACTGTGTCTCAAGGTGTCGGAATACGACAATGCCGTCAGAACGCAATATTTCGGATGGTGTTCTGCCCGTTTTTTCAGCGATTGCGTCATCGGTGTCGAGAAAACGTCTGCCCATCCGTATTGCCAATGCTTTACCGATGGTGGTTTTTCCGCATCCCGGCATTCCGACAAGAATGAGGTTTTCGGTTTCGGCGGAGATTTTTCGGACAATGCGGTCAATTTCGCGGTTATCGATGGTTTCTCCGAGGAACAACTCACATGCCTGTTTTGCCTGCGCCACGAGCATGACAAGCCCACCGACAAAAGGGATTCCGAGGCGTTCGGCATTCAGCAGAAGTCCGGTTTTGGCGGGATTGTAAATCATATCGATCACACCGGAAAGACGAGGAAAAAATGTAAGATCAAGCGGAACCTTGCCGTTCCCGGGAAACATCCCGACGGGGGTGGTATTGACGATTACATCAGCGTTGCGGTGACGTTCGAGATTGCTGTAATTGTCCCTGCCGTTCCGGGAAATAACCGTAATCTCTGCACCGCGGTCGGTGCAGACTGTGCGTGCCGTCTCGGAAGCTCCGCCGCTTCCGAGAATCAGAACCTTCCTGCCGCGGACGCAAATTCCGCTTTGGTCAAGCAGGCAGGAAAATCCGAAATAATCGGTATTATCGCCGAACAGTCCGTTTGGTGTCCTTGTGATGGTATTCACCGAACCGATGCGCCGTGCCTCTTCCGAAATGCCAGAAAGAAAGGGCAGGACGGTTTTTTTATAGGGGATTGTGACATTGAGGGCATCGAATCTGTTACTTGAAAGGAATGCGGAAACTTCGGCTTCCGGCATTTCAAAAAGGGAATAGGAATAGTCGGCAAGCTCGCGGTGAATACGCGGCGAATAAGAGTGTAAAAGGCATTCACCCAGCAATCCCGCACGGAAATGAGGGGCGTGAATCATCGTTTTTTTGCCATGCGTTCACTCTGGTATGCGCGGGACTGACTGAGAATTTCCCGATAAACATTTTGCATATAGGGCGAAAACGCGCCGGAGAGTTGGGCAATGTTTGCCAGAAGTTCCTCTTCCCGGGTTTCGTCGCGCACGGGCAGACCGCTTTTTGCTTTACAGTCGGCGATTTCAGCGCACAAGTTCATTCGACGGACAAGCAGGGAAACAATTTCGCGGTCCGTCTTATCAATTTGTGTACGGATGGTTTGTATTTCCATTTTTTTGTTTCTCCTTTTTGGCATAATGAACCGAGAGGGCAAGGGCTATAAGCAAGCCAACGGGGAAGATCAGAGAGAGGAGGAATGAGACTCGGATATTATTGCCGAATCGTTCTGCAACCGTACCGACGAGAGACGGTCCCGCCAAACATCCGATGTCGCCAGCCAATGCCAGAAAGGCAAACATCGAAATGCCGCTTCCCGGCAGAAGTGCCGAGGCATTACTGATGTTTCCGGGCCACATGACACCAACCGACAATCCGCACAGTGCGCATCCTACAAGCGAAAGAATGGGATTGCCCGAGAGTGCCGCGAGCAGGTAGGACACGATGCAAAGTCCTCCCGACAATGCCATAAAGCGGTTTAACGAAATTCTGTCTCCGACTTTGGCATAAAGTACACGCGAACATCCCATCAGGGCGGCAAACAGGCAAGGACCCAGAAGATCGCCGAGTGCTTTATCGACACCGAGTCCGGTTTCAGCAAAGGTAGATGCCCACTGGCTCATTGCCTGTTCAGCGGCTCCGCTGCAAATCATCATGACAAAAATCAACCAGAAAACTTTATTTTTCATATAGGAACGGGTGTCGTTTGCCCCCTCTTCGCTTCCGATCGGATAAATCGGAACGAAACAGAAAAGAACGAGGTCGAGCAGAGGGATACACGCCCAAAGATAGGCAAGATATTCCCAGTTTCCGATTCCGACAAGCGAAAAATAGAAGGTAGAGAGGAGTGTTACAAGCATTTGTCCCCAGCAATAGAAGGAATGAAGCAGGCACATAAAGGCGGATTTGCGGTCAGTAGGGCAGGATTCCACGATAGGGGTCACCATGACCTCAACGAGTCCGCTTCCGGCACCGCTGAGGATTACCGCAAGCAAAAGCGCGGGATAGGGCGGCAGAAATTTCGGAAAAAGTCCGAAACCGGCAATGCCGATGCAGGCAAACAGTTGTGCAAGGACTACGGTCTGCCGCGGACGGAAAAGCGACGGAAAACGCGAAGTAATGGCATCGGTGAAAAGCTGAATGCAAAAGGTGACGGCAATCAGAGAACTGATTTTGGAGTAGGAGAGCTGAAACTGATTTCCGAAGGTGACAAACAGAAGCGGTGCAAAGTTGATGGTGATTGCCTGCGTAATATAGCCGATAAAGCTGGCAATGATGGTGGAGCAATGTGTGAGTTTCATTGAATGGAATTCCTTTTATCTGTTAGTATTGCGTCAAGGATTGCGATTGCCGTGACGGCTTCCATGACGGGAATTATGCGCGGAAGAATACAGGGATCGTGGCGACCGGGAATCCGGAGTTTTACATTTTCATGCGTCACAAGATCCACACTGTTCTGTTCAATCGCAATGGAGGGAGTCGGCTTGACCGCCGCACGGAAGAGAAGCGGCATTCCGTTGCTCATGCCCCCGAGAATTCCACCGGCGTGATTGGTTGAGGTCCGAACGTTTCCGGATTCGTCATAACGGAAAGGATCGTTGTTTTCGGAGCCGTACAGATGTGACGAGGCAAAGCCGTCTCCGAATTCCACACCCTTGACGGCTGGAACAGAGAACACAATGGAAGAAATACGGCTTTCCAGTCCATAGAACATATGCTCTCCGATGCCGACAGGAAGTCCCGTAACAGCGGTTTCGGCAATGCCACCGACAGAGTCTCCCGCTTCTTTGGCATCCAGAATGAGGCGGCGCATTTGTGTCCCTTTTTCCTCATCAAGTGTCGGGAAAGAATGGGAGCGCAAGATGTCAAAATCGTGTTTTCCGACGCGAACGGGATCAAAAGGGGTATCGGCAATATCTTTTACGGTATAAATGTGTGCGGCAATATCGATGCCCCGTGTCGCAAGAATCTGAAGGCAGATACCGCCTGCAACACAGAGCGGGGCGGTAAGTCTGCCCGAAAAAATGCCGCCCCCGCGCAGGTCGATATTTCCTTTATATTTTTGATAGGCGGCAAAATCTGCATGAGAGGGTCTTGGTATCCGGAGTTTTGTCGGGTAATCTTTGTGTCTTGCATCCGTGTTTTGGATGACAGCATGAAGCGGTTCTCCGGTAAGGGTCCCGTCCACGGCAAGTCCCGAAAGAAAGATCGGAACATCCGACTCCTGTCTTGTGGTGGAATATTCGTTTTGTCCGGGGGCACGTCTGGCAAGAAATGCGGCAAGAACATCGCGGTCGATTTTTATCCCCTGTGGCAATCCTGCGATGTACACGCCGATCTCACTGTCATGCGAACCGCCGTAGACCGAAAGGTCAAGGGCGATTCCGTATTTGGTTGACATAATTTTCTCCTTATTTTCCGATCTCATCGGCAAGGCTTATACCAAATTCCCGTTTCAGCATTTCGGAAAAGCGTTTGACGGGAAAGCCGACAACATTGAAATAATCTCCGCGTATCCCTTTAATCCAAAGCGAAGCAAACCCTTGAATGGCGTAGGCTCCTGCCTTATCGTAAGGCTCATCGGTGGCGGTGTAGAGATCGATTTCGTGCGGCGGTATTTTGTCAAACACAACCTCTGTGATCTCGGCATCTACGGCTGTATGATTTTCTGAAAGAATTGCTACGCCGCTGACGACCGTGTGCGTTTTGTCCGAGAACATTTTGAGCATACGAGCAGCATCTGTGCGGTCCTGCGGTTTGCCGAGAACTTCGCCGTTGCAGGCAACAACGGTGTCCGAGGCAATTATCAGTGTATCGGGAGTCAGTTTTCCATTTTTTTGCAGTTGTTCAAGAACCGCGTGCCCCTTTCGCACGGCAAGTTCGGTTACATATCGGCACGGATCGTGCTCGGCACAGGTCTCATCTGTCGGCACGGTGACGATGTGGAAGTGCAGACCGATATTCTCAAGAATTTCCTTACGGCGCGGAGATTTTGAGGCAAGAATATAGTTCATGTCGATTCTTCTTTCATCTGTTTTTCTCAAGACGTTCAAACTCGGTAAAAAATGTCGGATAAGATTTGCACACGACTTCCCTATCGGGAATGATGACCGGTTCTTTGCATCTTATGGAGGCGATTGCCGCCGCCATTACGATACGATGGTCGTTTGAAGGGGGAATTTTGCCGCCTCGCAACATGGATTTTCCGAAAACCCGCAGACTGTTCCCCGAGGCACGGATATCGGCACCGAGTGACGACAGCATGAGGCAAATGGAAGAAAGACGGTCGCTTTCTTTATACCGAAGATTCTGAATGCCATTTATCACGGTTTCCCCTTCGCTTACGGCGGCAACTGCGGCAATCACGGGGACGAGGTCAGGAATCTCGGCAGCATACAGGCGGATACCACGCAGAGGAGCATGGCGGACAATGGCGTAGCTGTCACCCTGCAAAACCATGGCACCGAATTGTTCGAGAACCGAAAGGATTCTTTTATCTCCTTGTGCCGATTTGGCTTTCAGCCCCCGAACCGTTACGGAATTTTCTCCGATTGCACCGGCGGCAAGCCAAAAGGCGGCGTTTGACCAATCTCCCTCTACGGTAAGTGATGCAGGGGGGACAAATGGCATTCCCAGCGGAATGTCATACATTACATCTTCACCGACGTCGCGGACGGTGGGCGACAATCCAAAAATTTCAAGTGCCGAAAGGGTCATGGCAAGATACGGAGAGCGGGCAAGCTCTCCCGTGACGCGAAGCGATGCAAAGCCGGGTTCATCCGTCGGCAAAAGACCGGGGACATACCTGCCGATATGTGGCAAAGCCAACAGCAGTCCGCTTGCAAACTGTGTGGACTGGTCGGAGCAAACCGAAAAACTGCCGGGGGGCAGGGTTCCGCTGGCATAAAACGGGTTTGTACCATCGGGAGAGAGCGTGATGCCGTGTGCTTCCAATTCGTTCAGAATCGGTGCGAGAGGGCGATTCGGGAGTCTTCCGTGCATGAAAAACGCGGCATCGGCACCGAGTGCCGTGCTGACGGGAAGTAAAAACCGAAGAGTGGAGCCGGATTCTCCGCAATCAAGAACGACATTTTTTCGGATTTTTCGGATCGGTGTGACGGAAAAAACTGCTTCCTCATTCTCTTCACGGAGAATGGACGCGCCGAGTTGCTCAAGGCAGGAGAGTGTGGCGATAATGTCACCGCTCGGTTCTCCGAGGGGAATATGGCAGGGACGGTCTGCGAGTGCGGCACAGACAAGGAGTCGGTGTGCCATGGATTTTGAGGGTGGAGCGGTTACTTCGCCTCCGAGTTGTGGATTTTGCAGAATCAGTTCCATAATATCAAATGCCCGTTCTCAAAAAATCGACAAGTGCCGTGACCTTGACGGAAATCGGCTCTGTTATACCGATTCCGCGGGGGACGATAACGGTGATAC
>CAKSSY010000026.1 GCA_934489945.1 uncultured Eubacteriales bacterium | reverse complement strand
GTTCTTGGTGTTCCCTTTGGCGCGACGGTTTTTGAGCTTAAAGAAGGAACGGACAAGGAATCGTTCATCGCCTTTCTGAAAGAAAAATCCAGTCTTGATATCGGTGCCGAAAAGCCTGCAACGCAATGTGAAATCGGATTGGAAGAAAAATATGCTTTTATTATTTTCTGCAACGAAGAACTGAAGACCGATTTTACTCAGGACAGAGAAGAGAGCATTGTGGGAATGATGAAAAAACTTCGCTTGGCGGCGGACCTTTCTATGGGCGTGACAAAAATGGATGTGACAAGTGAACGAGCACTGTATTTTTTCGGAATCGAAAAGAATACCGGGCTTTTGGAAAAGGACGGTGCCGTTTGCGAGCCTATGGTGGGCGGAGGATTTTCTCTTGTTATGGTCAAGGTGAAGGATGAAAAGGATGCTCAAAAGGTTGCGGATGAGATGAAATCCGGGTTGAATCCCGGCAAATGGATCTGTATGCGGGCGGAAACCGTGCGTGTAGAAATCAGTGGCAAATACGTTATGGGGATCATGGCAAAAAGCGCGGAGTGTGATCGAATTGCAACGACATTTCACGATTTGCTTAAGGCGGCATGACGGTTCATGATAAAATACAATAAGAAGAAACGGCTTCCCGAGAATTCTCGGGAAGCCGTTTCTGTCCGAATTTCTTAATAAACCCGGAAAATTGTGATATATAATAATTTTTGTGAAGAATGTAGGGTGAAGCATGTTTTTCCGGTTTATGAAAACGAAGGGGTTCCATGCGTGCAAAATGCGTGTGGATAATGGAAATCCGGCGATGTTATGACGGTTACTATATCATTTTTGCCTTTTTGGAGGGGAGTATGCAGGTTATGGTTGTAAGAGTGAAGAGGGCGATTTGGCTTTGGTGTGTTTAGCGTGTGATATTGGACAAAAAATGACTTTTTTCTTGACTCGCGTCAAAAAATATGCTATTATAGAGATAAGCGGAAGGTATGACGCATATCCATCTTTTGAGAAAGATCATGGGGGGATTGTATGAACGAACAGCTCCTTGAACCGCTTCGGTTTTATGAAAACGGCGGTGCGGAGAAACATAAACAGAATGTGTCAGAATACTTTGACGGATTGTTGAAAGCCTCGGGTGTTAATGAGGAAGAAAATCGGGAAACCGTTAAAAGCTATCACCAAAAGGAGGATGAGGTTCAGAAACTCGACAAAAAAATTTTCAGATACAAGTTTCTCCGGGTGTTGTTGATTCTCGTTGCCGTGATTGGTGCGGGAGGGATTTTCGGTAGTTTTTTGCTTTTTTCCGATTCGATACTTGGTGGTATTCTGTTGATTTTGGGAGGAATTGGTCTTATTGTCGGCGGGATTTTGCTCATCGTTAAAAAAATCAATCCGATGATACGGAACAGTCAGACAGTAAGGGAAAAAAAGGCGGCAGAGGCGGCAGAAATTCTGAAAGAAGCAGAAAGACAGATGGCACCGCTGAACGCGTTGTTTGATGACACCGATACATTTCGGCTGATTGAAAAAACAATTCCCGAATTGAAATTTGAACCTGCCTATTCCAAAAAACAGGAGGATTTTCTGCTTCAAAGGCACGACTTCAGGGATCGTATGGAAAAGAACGATTCGGTTACCGATACCTTGTCGGGTACTCTTTGCGGAAATCCTTTCCTCTATTACCGTTATCGGGTTCAGACGATGGGAACCGAAACCTATACCGGTTTTCTGACGATTTCCTGGACGGAGACCTACCGCGATAGCCAGGGACGTCTCCGCCGACGTCGCCGCACACAGACGTTGACCGCGTCGGTAACAAAGCCCAAGCCGGTTTACCATATGGAAACGGTGTTGGGGTACGGTTGTCAGGCTGCACCAAAGCTGACATTTCGTCGGGAACCGACGCACGCCGAAAAGCTGAACGAAAAAGAACTGGAGAGAAAGGTAAGAGCCGGGGAGAAAAAACTTCAGAAAAAGGCTGAGAAATCCACCGAAAAAGGCGGTACCTTTCAGGAAATGGCAAATTCCGAATTTGATGTTCTGTTTGGAGCTCATGATCGGAATCACGAGGTGGAATTCCGACTCATGTATACGCCGCTTGCTCAAAAGAATACGGTTGAACTTCTCACATCCAAGACCGGATACGGAGATGATTTTGCTTTTGATAAACGCGAACGATATAATGAGATACGAAGCGAACACGCACAAAACTTTTGTATGAACACTTCGGCGGCGCATTATCGTTCGTATGATGTGGATATTGCACGGCAGAAATTTTCGGATTTCAATACTACATATTTCAAATCCGTGTTTTTTGATTTTGCTCCGCTCATGGCGGTACCGGTGTACCTGAGTGAACCCTGTGCTTCTCTGGAACCGTTGTCGGAATATCCGAGCAATTATACCTGCTACGAACATGAAGTGTTGGCAAATGCAATCGGCATGGATGCTTTTCGTCCTTCAAATTCGGCAACCGACTCGATTCTGAAGACCTCGTTTTCGGAAAAGAACGGTGAAACTGATGTTGTAAATGTCACGGCGTATTCCTTTTCGACGGCTAAACGCGTCGATTTGATTCCGAGACTTGGAGGAGACGGTCGTATTCATAATGTTCCGGTTACGTGGATTGAGTATATTCCCGTTAACCGAACCACCGCAATGTCGGTGAAATCGCTCGGGCTTTCCGAACGCGAATTTGCCGAAAAAAAGCCCGCATCCGGCATTTCCGAACGATGGGCGTATCTTCACGGGCTGATTGCCCATATTTGAATTTATTTTTGGAGGATAAAAACATGGCAAATCAACTGGATGAACTTTCCAACGAAATTCGCCCGGAGGGACTGGACACACACGTTATTGCAAAGAAAATTCCTGTCACTGTGGGAGTCGGCTCCCGGATTTTTGAGATTCTCTTGTGGGTTCTCGGCATTATTCCGGGGATTGTCTTTCTGTTCATGAAGGTCAAGGCGAAGAATTATTTTCAACAGCTTGAGCAAAAACTTCAGCACAATGCTTCTCAGATTGACAACTATCTCGAACAACGCGTGATGGTGCTTCAGAACTGCGCTCGCCTTTTGGATAAGGCAATTGATCTTGATAAGACTACGTTTGAAAATATTGCAAAGTACCGTAGCGGTGGAGCAAAAGACGATGAGGCACGTAATGAGTATGCCGGACAACTTGATGCTCTTTCCAAGAGCGTGAACATTGCATTTGAGAATTATCCCGATCTTAAGGCACATGGTGAGATTGAGGATGCGATGAAGCAGAATATGTATCTCCAGCGGGAGATTACAGCAGCACGCGAACTTTATAACGATACCGTGAACACATGGAATCGCGATATTTTTGCATGGCCGACCAAGATGATTGTTGCCGCCAAAAACGGATATACCACAAGAATTCCGTTTATTGCGTCGGAGGAGATCAAACAGAAGGCAAAGGATGTATTTTTCTGATAAAAAAACGGGAATGACAGACATGTCATTCCCGTTTTTTTCGGCAGGATTCAATATAATTTGTATTTCAGACGAAGATTGTCGGCAATCATGGCAATAAATTCCGAGTTGGTAGGTTTGCCACGTCCCTGCTGAATGGTGTAACCGAAATAAGAATTGAGGGTATCGACATCTCCTCTATCCCACGCGACCTCAATGGCATGACGGATAGCGCGTTCCACACGGCTTGTTGTTGTGCGATATTGCTTGGCAACCGAGGGATAGAGAACCTTCGTTACGGAATTGATGATATCACTGTCGTTTACCGTCATGAGAATGGCAGTGCGGAGATACTGGTAACCTTTGATGTGAGCGGGAACGCCGATCTGGTGGATGATCTTTGTCACCTGTGTTTCAATGTCGGATGACTGTGCATTCTCGCTCACGGGACTCATTCCTTTGTTGCGGTTGGCAGCGATGGAGTTTATATGTTCGCAAAGACTGCCGAGATTATATGGTTTCATCAAACACAGTTCTGCGCCGGCGTTTGCTGCCTCCAAAAAAGTATTTTGATTGGAAAAGACCGAAAAGACGATAAAGGCAGGTGCCTTGTCGGGAGCAAAATTCAGGCTTTTGCAATTGCGAAGAACGCCGATGCCGTCTAACTTGGAAAGGCAAAGGTCGATCAAGGCAACGTCCGGATGGTAACGTCCGATTTTTACAAGTGCGTCCTCGCCGTCACTCGCTTCCTGAATGTTTCGGTAGCCTGCGCTGATAAGTCCCTCTTTGAGAGATTGACGCTGTGCGGGATTTTCATCCGCAATCAGCAGTTTTGTCGAATATTCCATAAAACAAATCCTCCTTGCCGGTTGTTTGGCTTTTGTATACACAGTATACCATAAATTGGTAAAAATGGCAATAGATTTGCAGACAAAATATTCCACAAATTTCCAGCATTGTAATTGTAAATAATTTACAAAATGTGCTTATTATGGGAAAACGTTGTTCATTTTCTCGTAAAAAGGGGTCGAAAAAAGGAAGGTGTCGTACAGGGTCGGAAAAGCCGAACCTGTGACATCAGGTTTTGTTCTGCGATATGGTGAAACTGTCGGCATCGCTGATGATTTTTCCGCATGGTACTTCTGTAGTCGTCCAAAAGGGAAGGAGTGACTCGTTTGAGAAGATGACGTACGGAACATTTTCGATCGGATAGGAAAAATGGCTTTTGGAAATCGGACCATGGATACCGAAAATAACGGCGAACGCGTCCGGTATTTCCCGACAAAGCAAATCGTACAGTTCCTTGGATTCGTGTGCCGATTCTGCGACATAAAGAAAAGTTTTTTGGTTAGAAACCGCTGAAATCGCGAAGGTTGGATGTGTTGACCGTTTCAGATAGGTTTCCGGGAATACAGAGAGTGAAAGCGGCAGATTCCCCGGTACAAATGGAACGCCGCGGTCAAAAACCAAAACATCGACGCGATTTTTGTGTGCCAGCGCGAGGAGCGAAGAAAAGATACCCAGCTCTTTATTGTTTTGCGGTGTCGGAAGACAGAGACGACGTACCATAGCAGAGGCGAGCAGGCGACTCAGTGACGGAACCTGACGGCTATGATAATGTGTCAGCACATATGCCCCGATCTGCGTGGAATATCGTTTTTCGGAAAGTTCGCGGGCAAGTTGAACCGGAGAATAACTGCCTGTTGTCATGTCACAGACAATACTTTCCTCGTTGCCGGAAAACACCAAAATTTCGTTTTCTCCGAGAGAACGGAAATCTGTGATGACAGTGTTGTTGTCACGGAAGCGTATCACAGTGACCGTGCAGGCAAAACAAAGAATGATTGTACAGGCAGTTGCCGCAACCATCCACTTGTGTTTGAAGCGAACGACCAACAGCAGTCCCACTATAACCATAGTAAGCGGAACGAAGATTGAAATTACCGGATAGCGTAGCGAAACGGTACTTCCGTGCCATGAGGAAAACCATGAGACTGTCCAAAGAATTGCACGGCAAACGAAATGAAGAATTTTCCCGAAAAAGGGAGCGAGCCATGAAACCGAAGAAAACAGGAGAGCCGGTGGCGCGAGTACCAGTGTAATGGTAACAAGCGGAGAGAGCAAAATGCCGGATGGCACGGAAAGCAATGACATTTCATCAAAAGCAAACCAAAGCGGGAAGCAGGTAAATAATGTTGCCGCGACCGATATGCTAAGCGTAGAAAGGACAGTCAGGAGAAGCCGCACCGATTTCTTTAGTTTGGCATGACGAGTTCGCAGATGATCACGTAATGCGGAAATCAGCTCATTTGTTACGAGAATTCCCAATACGGCAGAAAAGGACATCCACATTCCGATATCGTAAACCGAAAAGGGAGAGATAGCGAGAATGAGGAACAGTGCAAAGAAAAGAGAGGTGATGGGATCGTTGTCACTTCGTAACAAAAAGGACAGATAAAGAAAAACGGACATAATAAAAGCACGGACGGTGGAAAGAGCGAATCCGGTCAGTGCCAGATAAAAGAAAGCAAAGAAAAGCACCGCGATACAACGAAAATGTTTTTTGATTCGTAGTCCGCGGAGAAAAAAGTCGGCAAAAGCAATCATGATGGAAAGGTGCAAACCGCTGATGGCAAGCAAGTGCGAAACGCCGGACCGACGAAAGTCGCGAATCGTACCGCCGCCGAGCAATTCGCGTTTTCCGAGAAGGAGAGAGGATACAAGATTTCCTTCTTCTCCCTCGACAAGGCGACAAAGAATTTGAGAAAGAGAATCCCGTGTCTTGACGAGCCATTGAGATACAGGATGCGCCGGAGTATGACCGATTACGTAAAATTCGTCATTTTCAGATTCCAGCGAAAGAAAAATGCCGTCAGCGTAACGGAGGGATGAGTTGTTCGATTCATTCCCGATTGGATAAATAAAAGCGTCTCCCTGTAAAATATCTCCGACTTCAAAATCCGTTTCAAAATCAAAGGTTAAAATTGCACCGATGTCAATATCTTTGTCTCCGAGTCGGAGGGCGGTTCCCCGATATACCGCACCGTAACTTTGAAGGGACAGAATTTCTTGGATTTGGAGGACGCAATTGCTTTTGGTTTCATATAGATCGGCAACGGCAACCGTCTTTTTTCCAATGGTAACCCATGAGGCAAGAAAGGCGGACGAGATAAAAAGACAGGCAAGAGTCAGGGTCAGAAAACGTGCGCGCAAAGACGGCAGAAAAATAAGAAGAATCAGAAAAAGAGCAGAAAGAAAAGCAAAAAAGACAGAAACAGGAATGTGAATGCTGAGATTTCCGGCTGTCAGCAAACAACCACAGACCGATGCTGTGGCATACAGGGCACAGAACAGTGCAAGAGGACGTCTTCCGAAAAGATTCATTCGCTTAAATAACGAACCTCACATTCCAATTCAACAGAGTAGTTGAGAAACACTGTGGCTTTGACGTGGCTGATAAGACGCATGACATCTTCTGCGGTGGCGTTTCCCCGGTTGATAATGAATCCGGCGTGTTTTTCCGAGACTTCGGCACCGCCGATGCGATATCCTTTAAGTCCGCATTTTTCAATCAATTCTCCGGCATAAAAACCGACGGGACGTTTAAAAATACTACCCGCACTCGGATATTCCAAGGGTTGTTTTTCCTTGCGCTCCCGAATATTACTGTTCATTTTGGCAACGATTTCTTCTGCTTTTCCCGGTTTCAATTCCAGCATAACGGCGAGAATGATATAGTTCGGATTGTGTGTGTAAATGCTTTCGCGGTAGCGGAAGGCATGTTCTTCACGGTCAATTTTGCGAATGGAGTCGTTTTTGGTATCATAGCAAACAGTTGAAACCACGACATCCGACATATTTCCGTCAAACGCCCCCGCATTCATGAAAACGCCGCCGCCGACTGTTCCGGGAATGCCGTAAGCAAATTCCAGTCCTGTAAGTCCCGCACGTTGCGCGGTGACGGCAAGCCGCGTCAAGGACGCGCCGCAATCTGCTTTTATGATATTGCCCTCTACCGAGAATTTTTTCATTTCTGAGGTGATAATTACAAGACCGTCATATCCCATGTCTGAAAAAATGACATTGCTGCCGTTGCCGATCACAGCGAATTTGACCCCATTGTTTCTGGCTTCACGTGCGGCAGTAATCAGTTCCTCCGCGGAGCGTACAAATGCAACAACTGGGGCAATGCCACCAACCTGCATCGTTGTATAGTCAGACATAGGGACAATTTCCCGACAGGGAATGTCAAGGGCTTTCAGTCTCGAATAAAGTGTGGAAGTTCTGAACATGATAGTTACCTCTCTGTGATACGGAGTATATCGGATAATTTATCAATGGTATAGTTGATTTTCAATTCCGGCGGAGCCTCATTTCCCGACGGATTGAACCAACAGACATCAAAGCCCGCGGCAATTCCGCCCGCAATGTCGGAAGAAAGAGAATCTCCGATTACCAGAGTTTTTGCCGCGTCAATCCCCGGAATATGACACTTTACATAGTCGAAAAAGACAGGTGACGGCTTCTCGGCACCGATATCTTCAGAGATGAAAATATCGCGAAAAAGCGGGGCGAGAGGAGTGGGGTCGAAGCGTCCGTGCTGGATTGTGCGAAAACCATTGGTGATAATATAAAGATCATGGTTAACCGCAAGGGCGCGGCAAACTTCAAAGGCACCGTCCAGGAGGTAGCTCTTGGAGGCAAGGGCGCGCATATAGACATCAGCCATTTCTGCAGGTGACGCAGTAAAACCGATGCGTTCAAGAAAATTCCGAAAGCGGTTGACGCGCAGTTCGCCTTTTGTAACGAGTTGCCTTTCCAGCAGTTTCCACTGTTCGGCATTGGCAGCCGAATAGATCCGGTGATTTTCTGCTGTATCGGGGATTCCGAACACAGCAAGAACGTCCGAAAGGGCTTCATATTCCGAGCGGTTAAAATCAAGGAGTGTGCCGTCGGCATCAAATAATAAAGTTTTATAAAAGTCTTTCATAAGAAATATTATACAATATTCCGTTGAAAATTGCAATACAGAATCCGGATTTTTTCAGACATTTTGGTGCAACCGAAAAAAAAAAGAAAAAAATCACTTGACAAGCCGACATTCTTGGACTATAATATAGGCGGTTATGGCGAGAAAAACTCCCATAGAAAGGTGATACATATGGATAAAATAGGACTTCAGATTTACACAATTCGCGCTTTTACCGGTACTCCCGAAGGACTCAAAACCTCGTTTCTGAATCTCAGAAAGGTCGGATATACCTCGGTTCAGACAGCGGGGCAGATTACGGATGTCGAATCGGCAAAATACTACAAAGAGTGTGCGGATAATGCCGAGGTTGCGATCTGCGGTACACATTTCAGTTGGGATATTATTAATTCCGACTTGGAAGAAGCCATGAAAATCCACGATATTCTCGGTACAAAGAATATGGGTATCGGGTCTATGCCGGCAGGTGCCAAGAAAGATGAAGAATCGTTGCTTACCTTTATTGACAGAGTCAATGAGATTGCCGCACAGCTTGCAAAGAACGGTTTCAAATTTACCTATCATAACCATAGTTTTGAGTTTAAAAAATTCGGCGGAAAGACCATTATGGATTATCTTATCGACGGATTTGATAAGAATAATGTATCTTTTGTTTTGGATACTTATTGGGTACAGCATGGCGGTTACGATGTCAGAAAGATGATGGAACGCCTTGTCGGTCGGATTGATATTCTTCATTTGAAAGATATGGGAGCCTGTGGCGGCGAAAGCGGCAAGGAACCTTATATTACCGAGATCGGCAATGGTAATATTAACTTTGAGGATATTATTCCGTTGGGTGAGAAGATCGGTGTCAAGGATTTTGTCGTCGAGCAGGATACCAATTTTGCCAACGGTAATGCTTTTGACAGCATTACGACCAGTTATAACTACCTTAAGAGTCATTTTATGAAATAATTTCATCTGGGATAAGTAAAAGCTCTGCGCGAATCGCGCAGAGCTTTTTGTAAAGAAAAATCGGGACAACAACGAATCAAAATCGTTGTTGTCCCGATTCGGTCAATTGATCTTGATGAGAGATTCGTCCCACATTTCGGGAGCTTTGTAACCGAGAAGGTTTACCATTGTGGCTGCAACGTTGGAAAGACCGAATTTCTTTTCATCCGGCTTTACCGTATAGCGGTCGGTGTAGAAGTTGTCATAAATAATGCAGGGAACAGGGTTTAACGTGTGACTGGTTTTTGCTTTGTAGTGCCCGTCTTTGTCGACTTTCGGCTGGTGTGTTTTTTTATCCATTTCATACATTTCGTCGGCGTTTCCGTGGTCGGCAGTAATCAGCGCGACCCCGTGAAGCCTGTCAACAACGTCAATGATACGCTTGAGTTGAAGGTCAAGTGCCTCCATAGAGCAACGGGTTGCTTCCAAGGAGCCGGTGTGACCAACCATGTCGCCGTTCGGGAAATTGACGCGCAGATAACGGTATTTGCCGGATTCAAGACACTCAATCAATTTATCGGTGATTTCGGCACATTTCATCCAAGGTCTCTGTTCAAAAGGAACCACATCGGACGGGATTTCAATATAGGTTTCAAGTTCTTCGGAAAACTTCCCCGAACGATTTCCGTTCCAGAAATATGTGACATGACCGAATTTCTGAGTTTCGGAAATCGCAAGTACGGGGATTCCGGTGTTTGCCATATATTCACTCATGGTGTTGGTAATCTCGGGCGGATTGACAAGGTAGCGGGACGGGATGTGCAAATCTCCGTCGTACTCCAACATACCGGCATAAACGACTTTCGGATAGCGAACGCGGTCGAATTTGTCAAAGGTTTCGTTGTCAAACGCTTTGGAGATCTCGATGGAACGGTCTCCGCGGAAGTTGAAGAAGACCACGCTGTCGCCGTCCGTAATTGTGCCTACGGGCTTGCCGTCCTTGGCAATGACGAAAGGGGGGAGATCCTGATCGATCACATGCAGCTCTTCGCGATAAGTTTTGATTGCTTCTGCGGCACTCGGGAACTGTCTTGCATCTCCCAAAACGTGAGTATGCCATCCCAACTCAACCATGTGCCAGTTTGCCTCATAACGGTCCATGGTAATCTGCATTCTTCCGCCGCCGCTGGCAATCGCAACATCAAAGCTGTTGTCACGCAAGGAATCGAGAAATTCTTCAAAGGGAAGAATATAGTCCAAAGCGGAGGTTTCGCCGACATCACGTCCGTCAATCAACGTGTGAACGCGAACGCGCTTCACCCCTTCCTTTTTGGCTTCGGAAATCAATGCCTTCACGTGGTCGATGTGGGAGTGAACATTGCCGTCCGACAAAAGACCGAGGAAATGCAGGGTGGAATTATTGTTTTTGACATTTTCAATCAGTTGCTTCCATGTGTCCGAGGCGAACACTTTTCCGCTTGTGATTGACTGGGAGACCAGCTTGGCTCCCTGCGCAAAGACTTGCCCCGCACCAAGTGCATTATGACCGACTTCGGAGTTGCCCATGTCGTCGTCGGAAGGAAGTCCCACTGCTGTGCCGTGTGCTTTCAAAGTCACCATGGGATATTTTGCCATCAGCATATCGAGAGTAGGGGTATATGCTTCTGCTACAGCGTTGGAGACAGTGTCAGGCGCGAGACCGACACCGTCCATCACGACAGTAAGGACGGGACCTTTTACGCCGTCAAAGTGATCGAGTTTCTGTAATTTTTTCTCCATTGTAATAACCTCCGTTTCAAAATCCAAACATCTATAGTATAACTGTTTCTATCTTCAATATCAAGGGTATCCGTAAAAAATTTACAACTTTTGCATAAAAGCTATTGAAAAAATGCGGAAAGAGAGATATAATAATGTAAATAAAAAACAGAAAGGGTTGGAATTCATGGCAGAGGAATGTACGCACGATTGTTCGACCTGTTCGAGCAATTGTTCGGATAGGAAAGAAGAAAGTCTCCTTGAATCCTTAAATCCGCTCAGTCGCGTCGGTCATGTGATCGGTGTTGTCAGTGGCAAGGGCGGAGTCGGTAAGTCATTGATCACTTCAATGTTGGCAGTTTTGATGCAGAGAGAGGGCTATAAAGTAGGTATTTTGGATGCGGATATTACAGGACCTTCCATTCCCAAAGCATTCGGAATCAAAAAAGGTGTGGAGAGCGGACCCGATGGTCTGATTCCGCCACATTCCACTACGGGAATTGATGTAATGTCTATCAATCTGCTTCTTGATGAAGAGGATAAACCGGTTGTCTGGAGAGGACCTGTGATAGCGGGTGCGGTCAAACAGTTCTGGACGGATACCATTTGGAAAGATATTGACTATTTGTTTGTTGACTGTCCGCCCGGAACGGGAGATGTACCGCTTACTGTGTTCCAGTCTCTTCCGTTGGATGGCGTGGTTATTGTGAGTAGCCCGCAGGAGTTGGTTTCCATGATCGTGTCGAAAGCGGCAAACATGGCAAAGTTGATGAATATTCCTGTCCTCGGCTTGATAGAGAATATGAGTTATGTTCTTTGCCCGGAGTGTGGCAAGCATATTTCCGTGTTCGGAGAGAGCCATATTGATGAGATTGCCGAGAAATTTGGCTATGACCTTTTGGGACAAATTCCGCTTGACAGTAAATTGGCGGCACTTGTGGATCGCGGAATGCTTGAACTCATGGAGAACAATTATTTGGACAATGCAGTGAAAATTATAGAAAATCGTATGAAACAAAGAGATGAAGGAAAGAGAAAATGATGAAACATGATGTAATTGTTGTCGGCGGAGGTTTTGCCGGGACCGCAGCTGCGATTGCAGCGGCAAGACAGGGAAAGAGTGTTCTTCTGGTGGAGAAATATAATTGCCTTGGCGGTGCTGCTGCGTATGATCTTGTCAACCCTTTTATGCGCTATTGGACGTATACGGTTGGTAAAACCAGCAGAATTTATCTCAGTTGCGGCATTTTTCAAGAAATTGTAAACGAGCTGGATAAATTGGGAGCGTTCCGCGCTTCAACACAGAATAAGGTTTGTTTTAATGAGGAATACCTCAAACTGGTTTTGAACAGAATGTGTATCGACAGCGGCGTAAATCTGTTGTTTCAGACTTATGTGACCGGTGTCAATATGGAAGATGGCAGAATCCGTTCGATTTCGGTCTCAAACGTTTCGGGAAATTCGACCTTGGAAGCCGATTGCTTTATTGATGCTACGGGAGACGCCAACATTGCTGCTCTTGCTGGGTATCCTTTCCGTCTCGGACGCGACAATGACCATCTTTGCCAGCCAATGACGCTTTGCTTCCGTATGACCAATGTCAATCGCGCACTGTATGATGAGGAAAAGCCGGAGATTACTCCTCTTTACAAGAAATTCAAAGAAGAGGGCAAGATCAGTAATCCGCGTGAGGATGTGCTGATCTTTAATACGGTCAACGAAGACACGCTTCACTTCAATACTACTCGTGTTGTCAAGTTGGATCCGACCAATGCCGAGGATGTGACAAAGGCGGAGATTGCGGCACGTGAACAGGTTTTTGAAATGGTAAATTTCCTGAAGGAAAACTTCAAGGCTTTCAAGGATGCTACATTGGTTTCCACCGGTCTTCAGATCGGTGTCCGTGAGAGCCGTATGATCCTTGGTGAAAAAGTGCTGACCAAAGAGGATTTGCTTGCGTTTAAGAAAGAGGATGACGGTATCGCGGTTTGCAATTACGATATCGATATACACAGTCCGGACGGTTCGGGAACCAGTCATTACTACTTCCCGGATTCCGAGTATTATACGATTCCTTATGGATGTCTTGTACCGAAGGACTCCAAGAACCTTCTTGTGGCGGGAAGATGTATTTCGACTACCCATGAGGCACAGGCATCTGTCCGCATTATGCCGACCTGTTGTACAATTGGAGAAGCCGCCGGTGTTGCAGCTGCCGTTGCCTGCGCGGATGGCACAAGTGTAAAGGATGTTGATGTACAGAAGGTTCGTCATATTCTTGCCACAAACGGTGCTAAGATTGACTAACCGAATGAAATGAAAAATAAAATCCTCCGAATTTTGCGTCCGGAGGATGAAATAAAAGTGCAGTTATAAAGTATCGTTTGTCGATTCCTTTATAACTGCATTTTTCTTTTATATGGTGTATTTTTCCTCGAAACGATGGAAGTGCTCTTTGAATGCGGGATCGTCATATTTTATATCGTTGAGATATTTGTGCGTGTCAAAGACGTGATGTTTGAGTTCAATCACGGCAACCGCAAGATTGGAGCAGTGATCGGAAATACGTTCAAAGTTCCCGAGCAGGTCAGAGAGGATAAAGCCAAGTTCAATGGAACATTCTCCGTTTTTCAAACGGGCAATGTGCCGGTTCCGTACAGTACCAACCAATCCGTCGATCACCTGCTCAAGAGGTTCTACCAATTGAGCTGTTTTTTCATCATTGTTTTGCAGGGCAGCGGTGGCAAGAGAGAGAATTTCCTTTAATGCCGCTGTCAGTATTCCCAATTCTTTTGTTGCACTGTCGGAAAAAGCCAGTTTTTTGTTATTCAGTTCTTTTGCCGAATCCAGCAAATTGACTGCATGATCACCAAGGCGTTCAAGATCTCCGATTGCATGAAGCATCCGTGAAACCTTCAGAGAATCTTCGTCGGAAAGGTGTTTGGCGGAAAGTTGTACCAAAACCGTGCCGAGTTCATCTTCATAGCGATCCAGTGCATCTTCGTTGTGGACGATTTCAGCGGCTTTTTTCTCGTCAAAATGTTCCGGTAAAGACAGAGCATCACATAATGTCTGGTAAGCAAGAGTTGCCATTTTGGAAGTTTGTGAATCGCATTCGGAAATCGCGACAGACGGCGTTGCCAAAAGGCGACTGTCTATCATGCTTTGCTTGGGCTTGTTTTTTGATGCGTTTTCCGGCAAAAGAAGATTGGCGAGCTTTACCAGTTGTTTGGAGAAGGGGAGGAGCATGACGGTAGTTACAATGTTGAAAATGCTGTGTACCGCGGCAATGGCGGTTGCCGAGATTGCGTTTTCAATGAACGGGAAACGAAAGATAGCATTTGCACCGTAAAACAGGATGAGAAGAACGATGGTTCCGATCATATTGAAGGCAATATGAATGACGGAAACTTTTTTGGCGTTTTTACTGACGCCGATACTGGAAATTAACGCCGTAACACAGGTTCCGATATTTTGTCCCATAATGATCGGAATTGCCATACCATAGGAAATGCTTCCGGTCAAGGCAAGTGCCTGAAGAATACCGACAGAAGCGGCAGAACTTTGAATGATTCCGGTGAACAACGCACCAACCAAAACGCCGATTATTGGATTTTTAAACAATGTCAGAAGACTGACGAATTCCGGCATTTCGGCAAGCGGGCTGACGGCATCGCTCATCAGTTTCATGCCAAACATCAAAACGGCAAAGGCGACAAGAATGGAACCGATATCGCGACGCTTGTCCTTTTTAGACATGGTCAGCAAGATAACGCCGATCAAAGAGAAGATGAGTGAAAAGTTTTCAGGTTTGAGAAGGCGTAACCAGACGTTTTCCGATTCAATCCCGACAAGAGCCAATAACCATGCGGTCAGAGTTGTGCCGATGTTTGATCCCATAATGACACCGACCGTTTGTCCAATCTCCATAATTCCGGAGTTGACAAGTCCGACCAGCATGACTGTCATTGCCGAGGATGATTGAATTGCGATTGTGATACCTGCGCCCAGCAACAGACTTTGCAAAGGGCGGGAGGTCATTTTTTTGAGTGCATACTCAAGTTTTCCCCCCGCGATTCGTTCGAGCCCCGACGACATGACGTGCATTCCAAACAGAAAAAAGGAAAGTCCGCCCATCAGCATAATGATCGAAAAAATATCCATAAATACGCAATCTCCTCCAATTGTATAATCTCTGTCAATATCATAAGAAATATGCGTAAAATTCAAAAGAAGAGTTTTGTAAAATCTATGTAAAAACGGTGTCATTAAAAAACTCAAAAAGAGTTTTTTAATGACACCGTTGACATGGGACTTTTAACTTGATACTGTCAAGAACCCCGAATGTGAAAAACAAGCTGGCAAAAGCCGTCATAATCGCGTCCAAAATGCCGGAAGCCTGTCGGGTATTTTCGAGGGTCAGTTAAAACATTGGGCTTTAACTGACCCTCAAAAATATAAGTGGAAGTTCGCGATTTTGGCGCAAATTCTCCATTTTTTTTTTCGGATTCAGATCTTCATATCTTCGGCTCTTTCCGGTGATTTTTTCAAAACATTGACCGCGTCAAAGATTCCTTTAATGGGGATCAAACGAATTTTACAATCGGATTTTATTTTTTCATAATTGCGATAGGGAATTACGGCACTTGTAAAACCGAGACGGGATGCTTCGCTTAACCGTTGTTCAAGATTGGAGACGGCACGACACTCTCCGGCAAGTCCGATTTCTCCTATGGCTACCAAGTCGTCCGGAACCACACGGTCGGTGATGGAAGAAATCATGGCGAGAGCAACGGCAACGTCGATTGCCGGTTCATCCAGTCGCAGACCGCCGATGACGTTCAGAAAGGCATCGTGTGTTGAGAAGCGAAGTCCGAGCCGTTTTTCAAGTACCGCGGTAATCAGACACATGGTGTTGTAATCAATGCCGTTTGAGGTTCGTCTGGGAGAGGGAAGCACCGACTTTGTCACAAGTGCCTGAACTTCGGCAATGATGGGGCGTGACCCCTCTATGGTACAAACGGCACAGTTGCCGGACATATTCTTCGGTCTGCCGGACAGCAACATTTCCGATGGATTTGTTACTTGCTCAAGTCCCGTATCGGTCATTTCAAAAACGCCGATTTCGTTGGTCGGACCGTAACGGTTTTTGATTGCGCGAATGATGCGGTAAGTTTGCTGACGTTCTCCCTCAAAATACAGAACCGCATCTACCATGTGTTCGAGAACCTTTGGTCCTGCGATGCTTCCTTCTTTGTTTACATGACCGACAAGAATGACTGAGATGCCGTCACTTTTTGCCTTTTCGATAAAGGCGAGTGCACATTCCTTGACCTGTGTAATACTTCCGGGTGCAGAGGCAATTTTTTCACTGAAGATTGTCTGTATGGAGTCGACAATGATGATATCCGGTTTCAATTTGTCGGCTTGTGCAAGGATGTTGTCAATATTGGTTTCGGTGAGTATAAACAAATTGTTTCCGTGTACGCCGAGACGTTTTGCGCGTAATTTGAGTTGTCCGCAGGATTCCTCTCCGGAAACATAAAGTACTTTGCGATTTTGCCCGAGAATGTCGGAAATCTGTAACAAAAGTGTGGATTTTCCGATTCCCGGCTCCCCTGAAAGCAGAACAACGGAACTGTTGACAAGTCCGCCGCCGAGCACGCGATCAAGTTCTCCGAGACCTGTGGCGGATCTCATGAATTCCGGCAGCTCCAGATCGGCATAGGCGACCGCTTCTCCGGAAAGACTTCTTGTTGCACTGACACGTTTGACCTGGGAAGCGGAACCGGCAGAAGTTTCCACCACATCTTCGACAAAGGAATTCCAAGAGCCGCACGCGGGACATTTTCCGAGCCATTTCGGGCTTTTGTATTCGCATATATCGCAAATATAAACGGTTTTCAATCCTTTCATTAAAAAAATCCTTTCACCAAAAATCAAATAGATTATATCTCTTTTGGTGCGATTCGTCAAGTATTATATGGCGAATTACTTGACATTTTGCGACACACGTGATAAAATACGAAGATGATGTGAATGAGGTGAAATGAATGATGCACGAAGGACACAGAGAAAGAATGAAGGAGAAAATCCGGAAAAACGGGGCGGATTTTCTTCAACCGCATGAACTTTTGGAAACACTTCTTTTTTACGCAATTCCGCGTAGGGATACGAATGAACTTGCCCATCGGCTGATTGATAAATTCGGATCGTTTGCCGCGGTTTTTGATGCGGACTATAATGAGTTGCTGACGGTAGAGGGAATGGGACCGAATGCCGCTTTTTTAATTAAGCTCGTTCCCGATTTGTTCCGCACTTGTGAGTTGAACCGTAAAAAAGATATTGTTCGCTTTGACTGTATGTCGACTGCCTGTGAATTTGGAATTGCTTTATTCCTCGGAAAAACCAACGAGGTTGTTTACGCCGTCCTTTTAGATAATGCACTTCGCAAAATTGATTGCATCGAGATTATGAACGGAGCAATCAATAGTGTTGTCTTTGACTTACGGGCACTTTATCGGGAATGTATCAACAAGCGGGCAGCCGCGGTTATGTTGTATCATAATCACCCGGGCGGACTTTCGGTGCCGTCAAGGGAGGATATTGAGTTTACATATCAGCTTGAAGCAAAACTGGCAGATATCAGCATTGCGTTGATTGAGCATTTTGTAGTTGCCGATAATCATTGCTCACCCGTATTGCGCCTGCAAAAGGCAACCTCACGAATTTATATTCCGGGGAACAATATCAACGAAAGAATGATCGAAACCTTTTATGAGACCTAATGTGTGTCGGAATTTCGGAGACACGATATGAGACTATGTGCAATTACCAGAGCGAGTTGTTGTTGGTATTCCTCGGTTGCAAGTTTTGCAGCCTCTTCATCGTTTGATAGAAATCCGCATTCGATCAAAACCGCCGGCTTTTCCAGTCTGTCAAGAAGATAGATGGAAGATCCGGCTTCTTTGATTTTCCGGAGATTGGAATGATCGAGAAAATTTCTTGTGTTTTCCTGTATGGAAGTTGCGATTGTTTTGGACAACGCATGGTTTGGGGAATAATAGACCTGTAATCCCTTGTATTGTTTTTGCGGGAAGGCGTTCATGTGAATGCTGACAAAAACAGCACTTTCGCATTCGCGTGCGACCTTCAGTCTTGCGGCAAGGTCAAGAACCTTTTTTCGCCCCTTGAAATCGACATTGCGGTCATACAGGAGGATGTCTTCTGTTCTGGTGTAGATGACGTGGATGCCACTGTTTTCAAGATAAGCTCCGACATCCATGGCAATCGCAAGATTCAGATTTTTTTCATAGATACCGCTTCCCGATGCACCGCCATCTTCCCCTCCGTGACCGGCATCCAGAACAACGGTATAAGTGATTGGTGCCCATGCGTAGTCGGTGGTTTTGTATGTGTCGGCACGGCTTCCGATGACGCAAAGAATTGCCATAATACTAATAAAAACGGCAGAGAGAAGCAAAAAGCCGATGAAATTTTTGTTTTCCGAGGGAGTGCTTGTGTTCATGTTACTTCCTTCCTTCTTTTGCCGAAATACTGATTTTACAATAATCTATACGTCTTGAAAACAGAATATGACCGCATGAGAAAAATTGTATCAAGTTCTCCCCAAAAGCAATTTGACGGAATTTTGTGATGGATTCCTGTATAATGAAAAGCAAGGAATCATTACATAAAAAAAATACAGAGCAGATCCTCTGCTCTGTATTTTTTTATTTGCACCATGAAAACTCACTTTTTACAATAAAAATATGCGAATATGCGGTTGTGGGGCACCCGGACCTAAATCCGAATCGCATCATCGTGGCATGAAGTTTGACATATTGCCACGCGTTCCGACAATGGGAGAAACAACTTGCCGTCGCTGGGGGCGAAGTCGTCAAAATCAAACGTTCACTGGGCAATAAAGAAACAAGTTCGCGCTTGTTTCTTCAATTCTTGGTTGCCCTGTCTTTCGGGCTGGTGGGCCATCTAGGACTCGAACCTAGGACCGACCGGTTATGAGCCGGTTGCTCTAACCAACTGAGCTAATGGCCCTTTTCTGAAGTTTTCAGTCAAATACTTTAATATTATATATCGAAACGGGACGAAAGTCAAGTGTTTTTGAAAAGTTTTTTGTGACAGAATCCGCGATGTTTTTGCGCCTTTGTGGTATATACTGATAAAAAAGAAAGGGGAACAAAAATGAAACTTTTGAAAGTATTTGGAGTTCTTTTTCTGGCAGTGCTTGTTGTATTTTTCGGAACAGAATATTTTTTGGGAGACCATGCCGGAAAAAACGACGGGGAAGCAGTTGTTTATTATCAGGAGCGGGTGAAACAGTTGGAAAACGATTTGGCAATGCTGAAGTCTGAGGAATACGCATCAAAAACGGCATATCAAAAGCGAATTGCAGAGTTAGAGGGACTTCTTGCAGGAAGTCAGGGAGAATATACATATGAAATAAACGAGGACAAGGTGACGGTAACGCAGTATAAAGGCACCGCCAAAAACGTCTCCGTGCCGTCCGTCATCGACGGAAAACCGGTGGTTGTGATCGGCAGGGAGGCGTTTCGGAATACCGGTGTGGAATCGGTAATTCTTCCGGACAGTGTTGAAACGATCGGATGGTTTGCTTTTTGGGGGTGTCACCGTCTTGGAAAAATAACGATTTCATCCGGTGTGAAAAAAATTGATTACGGTGCTTTTGAAGGTTGTCCTTCTCTTACAATCATTTGCGAGAAAGAATCGTTTGCTGAAAAATATGCCAAAAGCTATGGGATTCGCACCGAGCAGAAATAATCAATTTTCAAACTGGCTGTTGTAAAGTGAGGCATAGAAGCCTCCGGAAGCAAGAAGAGAATCGTGTGTGCCTTGTTCCACGACGTGTCCGTCCTTCATCACAAGGATTACGTCTGCTTCTTTGATGGTAGAGAGTCGGTGTGCTACAATAAATGAGGTTCGTCCCTTCATCATACGGGCAAAGGCACTTTGGATTTTCAATTCGGTGCGGGTGTCGATAGAGGACGTTGCTTCGTCAAGAATGAGCATTGGCGGCAAACGAAGCATGACCCGGGTGATGCAGAGAAGTTGTTTTTGCCCTTGTGACAGCATACCGCCGCCTTCTCCGATTTCGGTATCATAGCCATTCGGAAGCCGACGGATAAAGCTGTCGGCATGTGAGAGCTTTGCCGCTTCCCGGATTTCCTCGTCGGAAACATTTTCACGTCCCAGCGTAATGTTATCCCGAATGGTGCCGGAACGGAGCCATGTGTCCTGCAGTACCATGCCGTAGGCATCACGAAGACTTTTTCGTGTCATATTGCGGACATCGACTCCTCCCACGGCGACAGAACCGCCCGTGACATCGTAAAAACGCATAAGGAGGTTGATAATGGTGGTTTTTCCGCAACCGGTCGGTCCCACGATGGCAACACGTTTGCCATGGCACACTCTCAGATTGAAGTCTTCGATGAGCTTTTGTTCCGGCGTATAGGAAAAGAAAACGTGAGAAAGGGAAACCTCAGCATTGGTTGCGTCAAGCGGTAGGGCATCCGGTTTGTCAGGGACCTGCGGTTTTTCATCAATCAGTGCAAAAATTCGCGATGCACAGGCAAGTGCATTCTGCAATTCGGTAATAATGCCGGAGATTTCGTTGAAGGGTTTGGTGTATTGGTTGGCATAACTGAGAAAACAGGTCAGAAGTCCAATGCTGAAGCCTTCTGCGGATCCGGTCACCAACATGACAGCTCCCGTAAGTGCCACGCCGGTATAAACGAGACTGTTGATAAAGCGAGTGCAGGGATTGGTGAGAGAAGAGAAGAAAGTCGCCTTGAGAGAGCATTTAGTGAGATTTTCGTTGATAACATCAAAGTCGTGCAGTGCCTCCTTTTCGTGGCAGAAGGCTTTGACAACTTTTTGATTGCTGATGATTTCATCTACAAATGCCGTCTGTTCGGCACGCACCTTTGACTGTTCCATAAACATGGAATGTGTGTGTTTGGCAATGAAGGAGGCAACAAACAAAGAAAGGGGAGTAACGACTACAACTACAATTGTAATTTTAACATTGATGGAGAGCATGAATGCTAAAGTTCCGATGATGGTCAATACTCCGGTGAAGAATTGAGTGAATCCCATGAGAAGCCCGTCGGCGAACTGTTCGACATCGGTAATAATTTTGCTGACGGTTTCACCCGTTCGATGGGAATCTGCATAACTGACGGGAAGATGCTGGATTTTGTCAAAGGCATCATTCCGGATGTTTCGTACAATTTCATAGGTGATTTTGTTGTTGCAAATATTCATCAACCACTGTGCCAAAGCACCAACCGCAATCAGAATTGCCACATTACGGAGAATCGGAGCAAGACTTTCAAAATCCACATTGCCGACCGATACGATACGGTCAATGGCATTTCCGATGAAAATCGGAACGGTCAGCGTTGCCACTACCGTGACAGCGGCAAGAAGAAGCGTCAGGAGAAACAACAGCTTATAAATATGAAGATAGGAAAGAACACGGCGAACCGTTCCTTTGGTGTGAATCTGTTTTTTCATACATTACCTCCCGCAGGCGCGGCAAACTGAGAATCATGAATTTCTTTGTAGATAGGACAATTCCGAATCAGTTCTTCGTGTGTACCCAAACCGACCTGTTCTCCATCGTTCAGAACAAGAATCTTATCGGCGAAACGAATGGAGGCGGTGCGTTGGGAAACGATCACAGTGGTTGGGTGATAGGGAAGATTCCGGATAGATTCGCGTAAAGCCGCATCGGTAGCATAGTCCAGTGCTGAGGCACTGTCGTCGAGAATGAGGATTTCGGGGCGTTTGACAAGTGCCCGCGCAATTGTTAAACGTTGACGCTGTCCGCCCGAGAAATTCTTGCCACCTTCTTCGACAGGTTCATCGAGACCGCCTGCCTTTTTCGTAACGAAAGAAAATGATTGGGAGGCTTCCAACGCTTCAACAAGAGCCTGTTCGTCGGCATTGGGATTTCCCCAAAGCAAATTGGAGCGGACGGTTCCCTTGAAAAGTACCGCTTTTTGAGGGACAACCCCGATACGATGTCGGAGTTCTTCATCTGAGTACGTGTCAATGTGTTTCCCGTTTATAGCGATTGCGCCGGCGGTTGCCGGATAAAATCGTGGAATCATCGAAACCAAGGAGCTTTTTCCGGAGCCGGTCGAACCGATG
>CAKSSY010000025.1 GCA_934489945.1 uncultured Eubacteriales bacterium | reverse complement strand
TCTCCGATCCGCCATGCGTCACCCAAGCCACCTCGGGTGCAAATCCCGCAACGTGATCTTTTTCTTTATTGAGAAGTGATTCGGGAATGAACATCGGCATGTAGACATTTTCATGTCCCAGTTCTTTAAAACGCGTGTCGAGAATTTTCTGAATGTTTTCCCAGATTGCATATCCGTAAGGACGGATTATCATACATCCCTTGACGCTGGAATAGGCGATCAGATCCGCCTTTTTGCAAATATCGGTGTACCACTGGGCAAAATCCACATCCATGGATGTGATCTGCTCCACCATTTTCTTTTCGTTAGCCATTTTGAGTCCCTTTCGGTATGAGATAAAAATTACGGGATAAAATAATACAGAATTATTATAATATACAAAATCTCTTTTGTCAAGGAGGCTTGAAAAGAAACTTGCATACCGTCGAAAGAATGTCCCCGAGAACGCCGCCGGATGTCATCGGTTTTTTCGGCGGAACGAAAGCAGAGTGCGGTCGCCTGATTGCCGGACGTCTCGCCGGGGGAAAACAGACCACAATCGTAACCCCCAACCCCATCATGATCGAAAGAGCCGTGCGCGACAGAAAATTCCGTGCCGTTCTTAACGACGCCACCATCCGCCTTGCGGACGGAGTCGGCATTGTCCTTGCCGCCCGCCTTGCCGGGACAAGCCTCACAAGAATTCCGGGCATTGAGATGGCAGAGACCCTGCTCGCCTGTGCCGCACGATACGGCTACCGCGTATATCTGCTCGGAGGGAAACCCGGTGTGGCAAAAGAGGCGGCAGCGCGACTCCGGACCCGCCTCCCCGGTCTCTGTATCTGCGGCGTACGGGACGGCTATTTTTCCGCCGCGGAAGCGGAACGCGTCACCGCCGACATTGCCGCCGCACACCCGGATTTTTTGTTTGTCTGCCTCGGTTCTCCGAAGCAGGAAAACTGGATTGCCGAAAACCAATCCCGCCTTCCCGGTGTGCGTCTTTTCATGGCACTCGGCGGCTCTCTTGATGTCTGGTCCGGCAGACTTGAGCGTGCGCCTGCGCTTTTGCGTGCCGCCGGACTGGAATGGCTCTGGCGAATGGCACACGAACCGCGCCGCCTGCGAGAGTTGCCCCTGATCGTCGCGTTTTCGGGCAGAACGCTCGCATTTTGTTCGGCAAGAATTGTCAAACTGCACAGAACCGGGAAGAAAATCTTTCCTTCTTGAAGAAAAATTGACAAAACTGACAAAATTTTCTCAAACCTCTTGTATAAATTCAAAAAATGAGATACAATATACCTAAATAGGTAAATGGGAAGAATCCCAAACCGTAAAAATTTTAGGAGGATTCATCATGTCTGTAAAAGTTGCCATTAACGGTTTCGGCCGTATCGGTCGTCTCGCATTCCGTCAGATGTTTGACGCAGAGGGCTATGAGATCGTTGCTATCAACGACCTGACCAGCCCCGATATGCTCGCTCACCTTCTTAAGTACGATACCGCTCAGGGTTCGTTCCTCGGTAAGATCGGCGAAGGAAAACACACCGTAGAAGCTACCGCTGATTCCATCATCGTTGACGGTAAGGAAATCAAGATTTACGCTGAGAAGGATGCCGCAAACTGCCCTTGGGGTAAGCTCGACGTGGACGTTGTTCTTGAGTGCACAGGTTTCTATACCACAAAGGAAAAGTCCATGGCTCATATCGCCGCAGGTGCCAAGAAGGTTGTTATCTCCGCTCCCGCAGGCAAAGACCTGAAGACCATTGTCTTCTCGGTCAATGAAAAGACTCTGACCAAGGAAGATCAGATCATTTCCGCCGCTTCCTGCACCACTAACTGCCTGGCTCCCATGGCTAAGGCTCTGAACGACACTTATCCGATCGTTTCGGGTATCATGACAACCGTTCATGCTTACACCGGCGACCAGATGATTCTCGACGGTCCTCAGCGTAAGGGCGACCTTCGCCGTGCAAGAGCAGGTGCCGCTAATATCGTTCCCAACTCCACGGGTGCCGCAAAGGCAATCGGTCTTGTTATTCCCGAGTTGAACGGTAAACTCATCGGCTCGGCTCAGCGCGTTCCCGTAACAACCGGTTCCACCACCATCCTTGTGGCAGTTGTCAAGGGTAAGGATGTTACAACCGACTCCATCAATGCCGCTATGAAAGCTGCCGCTTCCGAGTCCTTCGGCTATAACACCGACCTCATCGTTTCTTCCGACGTTGTCGGTATGAAGTACGGTTCTCTGTTTGATGCTACTCAGACCATGGTCACAAAGATCGACGACGATACCTTCCAGGTTCAGGTCGTTGCATGGTACGATAACGAGAACTCCTACACCAGCCAGATGGTTCGTACTATCAAGTATTTCGCAGAGCTCAACTGAGCAAATGAAAAAAGAAGGCTTGTCGCCGTATAGCGACAAGCCTTTTTCTTGACTTTGCGAAAAATGTGTGGTAAAATAGAATGAAAAAACAGGAAAGGCTGCATAGGATCATGAAAAAGACATGGACAGTCAAGCAGGACGGTGAAACTTATACCGTCTCGGCAAACTACACATGGTACTCCGGCAAACTCACGATTACGGTAAACGACGATGAATATAAGCTGGAACCGAAATTTCTCGCGGGAATCTTCGGCAGAAAAGAGAATCTGATGCTCGGCGATCGCCTCGCCATTTTTTACCAAAAGCCGTTCGGCGGAGCCGAACTTGTCACTTCGGGCGGAAATGCCGAAAGTGATGCTTGACACGAACAAAAAAACACATTATAATAACCCTGTAAATATTTCTTGAAAGGACATTCAAAATGGAACAGAACGAACTTGCCATGCTGAAAACGACTGCGGCAAAAATCCGTCTCGGCGTTCTGGAGGGAACGCACGCAGCGGCGTCCGGACATCCGGGAGGCTCCCTTTCGATTGCCGACCTGCTGGCATATCTTTATTTTAAGGAAATGCGGATTGACCCGAAAAACGAAAAAGATCCGGATCGTGACCGCTTCGTCCTCTCCAAGGGACATACCGCGCCCGCACTTTACACCGCCCTCGCACTCCGCGGCTACTTTTCTGCCGATAAAATCAAAACGCTCCGTCAGGTAGACAGCATCCTTCAGGGACACCCCGATATGAAGATCATTCCCGGCGTAGATATGTCCACAGGTTCTTTGGGACTTGGCTATTCCGCCGCATGCGGTATGGCACTTGCCGCAAAACTCGACGGGAAGGACTACCGCGTTTACACCATCGTCGGAGACGGCGAGAGCGAGGAGGGACAGGTATGGGAGGCATCCATGTTTGCCGCCCATTATAAACTTGATAACCTCTGCGTAATCGTGGACTGGAACGGCTTGCAGATCGATGGTCCCATAACGGAGGTTATGAATCCCACACCGCACGACAAAAAGTTTGAAGCGTTCGGATTCCATGTCATTTCCATAGACGCACATAACTTTGACGAAATCGAAAAGGCTTTCGCCGAGGCAAAAACCGTAAAAGGAAAACCCACCGTTATTATCGCCCGCTCCGTCAAGGGCAAGGGCGTTTCGTTCATGGAGAACGAGGTCGATTGGCACGGCAAAGGTCCGAACGACGAACAGTATGCCGCGGCAGTTGCCGAGATCGAAGCGGCAATGAAAGAAATATAAGGGGGCAGAAAAAATGGCTGAAAAGATTGCAACCCGTGACAGCTACGGCAAAGCACTTGCAGAACTGGGAGAGACTCATGATTTCGTAGTTCTGGACGCCGATCTTGCAGGCGCAACCAAGACGATATATTTCAAGAATAAATTTCCCGAACGCTTTATCGACTGCGGAATTGCCGAAGGAAATATGATGAGCGTGGCAGCAGGTATTGCCTCCACAGGCAAGCCTGTGTTTGCCTCTTCTTTTGCCATGTTCGCGGCGGGACGCGCGTTTGAACAGGTTCGGAACTCTATCGGCTATCCGCATCTGAACGTGAAGATCGGTGCCACACATGCCGGTATCACCGTCGGCGAAGACGGTGCCACCCATCAGTGCCTTGAGGATCTTGCCCTGATGCGTACCATCCCCGGCATGACCGTTCTGAACCCCGCCGACGACGTAGAGGCAAGAGCTGCCGTCAAAGCAGCATTGGAAATGAACGGTCCGGTGTATATGCGCTTCGGCAGATATGCCGTCCCGGTCATCAACAATACACCGGATTACCGTTTTGAGATCGGTAAGGGCGTGACACTCCGTAACGGAACCGATGTCACAATTGTCGCTACGGGACTGATGGTATCCATGGCTTTGGAAGCCGCCGAAACCCTTGCCGCCGAGGACATTTCTGCCCGTGTCATCAATCTTCATACCCTCAAACCCCTTGACCATGAACTGCTTGCAAAAGCGGCAAAGGAGACGGGTGCCATCGTCACCGCCGAAGAACATAACATTATCGGCGGACTCGGATCGGCTGTTTGTGAGTCGGTTTCCGAAAATTGCCCCGTTCCGGTTCTGCGAGTGGGTGTTGAGGACGTCTTCGGACACTCCGGTAAGGTTCCGCCGCTTTTGGAAATGTACGGGCTGACCCCCGCCCGGATTGCCGAAAAAGCGCGTGAAGCCGTCCGCCGCAAAAAATCCTAACAGAAATCAGGTGCCGCCGTGAAGTTTTTCAAGAATAAATTTCTGGGAATTGCCACCCTCGTGGTACTGTTCCTTGTAGTCTTTTATTCGGTGATTGCCGCGATGGGACAGACACTGATGCTCGGAAATCTGCTCGGTGTCGTCGCCACGCCCTTTCGCTACGGTTTTCAAGCCTTGGGAAATGCGATCGGCGGCTTTTCCGACTATTTTACGGAATTTCATGAACTGCGGAAACAGAACGAGGAACTGGCGGCACGCGTGGACGAACTGACGCGTCAGAATGCAGGTGTACAGGTTCTGGAGGGCGAAAATGAATGGTTGCGCGGCTTTCTCGGTGTAAAAAAGGAGTTGGAAAACTTCGACCTTGTCGATGCTATGGTGATCGGACGGGAAGCCAACAGCTATATGACGCTTTATACCCTCAATAAGGGAACGCTTTCCGGCGTAGCGGTCGATCATACCGTCATCACCCCCGATGGAATTGTGGGACGCGTAGAGAGCGTCGGTGTCAACTGGTGCCGTGTTTCGGTCATTACCGAAAACGCCTCTGCCGTGGGTGCGGTATGTGCCCGGAGCGGTGCACGCGGAATTGTCAACGGTTCACTCGGGTTGCGCAAGGACGGCAAATGTTCGATGGACTATCTCGATGAATTTGCCGATGTCAAAGTCGGCGATGTCATCCTTTCCTCCGGTGCCGGCGGACTGTATCCTTACGGGTTTGCCATCGGTACCGTAATCGAACTGACACATAACGACTACGACCGTTCTCTCTCGGCAATCCTTGAGCCGGCGGTCGACTTTTCCAAAGTCACACGCGTGATGATTGTCAAGGGAAAACAGGAGACAACTACCGAAACGCCGTAAAACCACCATTCTCCGAAAAAATCATATAAACAAGCCGTACAAAACGGGAGGAAGATTTCTATGATGTACTCATTTCTGATGATCGGTCAGTCCAATATGGCAGGCAGAGGCAAAAAAGAAGAGGTAAAAACCATTCCCGCCGCCGGGAAACTGTTTATGTTGCGTAACGGCAAATTTATCGGAATGTCGGAGCCGGTTAACTATGACCGCCCCTTTTCGGGGATCAGTCTTGCCCCGTCTTTTGCCAAGGCGTTTTCCGACGATCACCCGGATGATACCGTAGGACTTGTCCCCGCGGCAGACGGCGGTTCCTCCCTTGCGGACTGGCGTGTCGGGGCAGAACTGTATACCAATGCCGTCAATCTCGCCAAACTCGCCATGAGAAACAGTACACTTGTCGGAATCCTTTGGCATCAGGGCGAGGCAGAGTGCGGCAGTGAAGAAAACATCCGCACATATGAGGAACGCTTTATCGCCATCGTCGAAGCGATGAAACGTGACTTGGGTCTCGGAGAAATCCCCGTGATTCTCGGCGGACTCGGCGACTATCTTTCCCAACGCGCAATCTCCCCTGCCCTTGCAAACTACGGCAAGGTTAATGCCCGTCTTGCCGAAATCCCCGGGCATCATCCGAACTATTATTATGTTTCGGCAAAGGGATTGACCTCCAATTCGGATTACCTGCATTTCAATGCCGCATCTCTGCGCGAATTCGGGTTGCGCTACTATCGGGCATTTCGTGAGAGAATCAATCTTTTTGACAGCGAATATGAGAACTTTCCGCCCATTCCTACCGCGTGGTCGGAAAACGATGTCGACAGCACCACTGCGTCGATTCATCAAAAAATCGCGGCACTCGGTGCCCTGCTTGCGGCAGGAAAAATTTCCAAGGAAGAATACGATGCCCGCCAGAAATCTCTGACGGCAGAACTTTGATTATGACACCAAAACAAAAAAAGGAAAAAATGTCCGCCCTCGTTGAAGCATTGGAAAAACTTTACCCGTCCGCCGAATGTGCCCTGCGTTACGAGGGGGAACCGTGGAAGCTGTTGGTCATGGGAAGACTTTCGGCACAATGCACCGATGCGCGTGTCAATGTCGTATGTGAGGATCTGTTCCGGAAATTTCCCACGCTGACCGCGCTTGCCGATGCCCCGATTGAGGAAATCGAAGAAATCGTCCGCCCTTGCGGACTCTTCCACACAAAAGCGCAAAACATCAAGGATGCCTGCCTCTTGCTCCGTGACGAATATGGCGGAATCCTTCCCTCAGACATGGAGGAACTGCTGAAATTTCCGGGTGTCGGCAGAAAAATCGCCAACCTTCTGCGTGGTGACATTTACCACCTCCCCGCCGTCGTAGCGGACACCCATTGCATACGAATTTGCGGACGATTCGGAATGTACCCCGAGACTCTCCGGGATCCCGCCAAGGTAGAACGGATTCTGACAGACCTCATCGCTCCCGAAAAGCAGAGCGACTTCTGTCATCGCGTAGTTCTGCTTGGCAGAGAATACTGTATGGCGCGAAGCCCCCGTTGTGCCGAATGTCCGCTTGCGGAAATTTGTCGGCGGGAAAACACGAATACGAGAAGGACTCCGTGCCCTTGAATGTGCTGACTTTACCAAGGGCGGACGCAAAATCCGATGACTTGCTGATGCCTTGCTTCAACCGTCCGAGAAGAGAAAAAAGAGTGCCTTGCCATAAAGATTGCAACGCTTTATGGCAAGGCACTCTTTTTCCCCCCGCCTTTTGGGAAAAACTCTTCCGTGTTTAAAAAGTTACGAAAAAGTTCCCGTAATCATCACACAATCGGGCAGAAAACGTGATATACTGGCGTTATACAGAAAGGTCGGGTATTATGCTGGTTTTAAAAAACATCGTAAAAAACTATAACGCGGGCGGCATTGAAGTCCGTGCGCTCGACGGTGTGAGCGTGGATTTTCGTCGAAATGAATTTGTCTCCATCCTCGGACCCTCAGGATGCGGCAAAACCACACTTCTGAATGTCATCGGCGGGCTTGATCGCTACGACAGCGGCGATCTTGTCATCAACGGCAAATCCACGGGGGATTTTCGGGACAGGGACTGGGACAGCTACCGTAATCACACGATTGGTTTTGTCTTTCAGAGTTATAACCTGATTCCGCATCAGAGCGTGCTTGCCAATGTTGAATTGGCATTAACCCTTTCGGGCGTTTCAAAGTCGGAACGCCGCAAACGTGCCACCGAAGCACTGGAGAAAGTGGGTTTGGGGGATCAGCTTCATAAAAAGCCGAACCAGATGTCAGGCGGACAGATGCAACGCGTCGCCATTGCCCGCGCCCTTGTCAACGATCCCGACATTCTGCTCGCCGATGAACCGACCGGAGCATTGGATACCGCGACGGGAGTTCGGATCATGGAAATCCTTCGTGATGTCGCAAAGGATAAATTGGTCATTATGGTAACGCATAATCCGGAACTTGCCGAACGTTATTCCACCCGTATCATCCGCGTCCTCGACGGTAAAATTCTTGACGATAGTAACCCCTATTCCGCCGCCGAGGATGAAAAGGCGGAAAAAATCAAAAACGCTGCCGCCCAAAAGAAAAAAGCCCGCCGACCGTCTATGTCTTTCTTCACCGCGCTCTCCCTTTCCTTCCGGAATCTTCTGACAAAAAAAGGAAGAACCTTTCTGACCGCGTTTGCGGGAAGCATCGGCATCATCGGGATCGCGCTCATCCTGTCGCTGTCAAGCGGAATACAGAATTATATTGACCGCGTTCAGGAAGACACGCTATCCACCTACCCCATTTCGATTGCTGCCAATGATGTCGATATGTCCGAACTTCTCGCCACCCTCTCCAAGACGGGCACGACACCACAGCACGAGAAGGATGCCGTGTACTCCAACCCCGTGTTTTATCAACTGATGAATACCATGAACAGCACCCGCACACGGCAAAATAATCTTGCCGCCTTCAAAATCTGGCTTGAAGCCCATAAGTCGGAGCTTTCCGACCTGGTGAACGTGATCGAATACTCCTACGGCGTGCCGATTCTGACCTATACCGCCAATGCCGACGGAGGTTATTCCTCCACCGATGTTTCTGCACTGCTTTCCGGCATACAGGGTAGCTCGTCCGAAATGTCGTCCGCCATGAGCGGTGCCACCGGCTTCTCGGTGTGGGATGAAATTCTGCCGGGCAAGAACGGAGAAACGGTGAATCCGCTGATTGAAACCCAGTATCGGACGCTTTTCGGCAGAATGCCGGAGAAGTTCGATGAAATCGTGCTGGTCGTGGACAAAAATCAGGAAATCACCGACATGACCCTGTATGCACTGGGTCTCAAATCCGATGAGGACATGAAAAAGATTCTGCTTGCCGCCATGTCCGGAGAAGAAATTGAGATTTCCTCCGAACGCTACACCTACGAAGAACTCTGTAATATTACCCTGAAACTCGTTTTGCCGGCCGACTTCTACCGTTACAATGCGTCTACAGGATTGTTTGAGGACATACGGGACGACAAAAAAACCATGGATGTCGTCGCCGCAAACGGACTGACCCTTCGCGTCGTCGGCATTCTTTGTCCCGACGAATCCGCCGCCGCTTCGGCAATCAATGGCTCTGTCGGATATACCAAAGCTCTCACCGAATATATCATGAACGGTGTTGCCGAAAGTGAGGTCGTCAAGGCACAAAAAGCTCCTGAAAACGCCAACCGCGATGTGCTGAGCGGTCTCCCGTTCGTGCTGAATGCCGACAATGAACTTCCCGTCGACCAAAAAGCCTCTGCCTTCCGCGACTATCTTACTACCGTCGATACTGCCAAGAAAGCCGAAATCTATCGTTCGGTTCTTACCACCCCCTCCGGGGAGTGGCTGAAAAACACCGTCGACGCCTATATGGCAACCTGTCCGACACGGGAATCCCGCGAAAATCTGCTTGCCGAGAGCTTCGGACAGCAGCTCGACCCCGAACTTCTTCACACCTATCTTGCATCTCTGACCGATGAAGCACTGGAAGCCATGCTTCGTGAAGCCTTTTCCGAAATCGCCAAAGCCGACTTTGCCGCCAAGGCGGAAAGCCGACTTTCCGAAATCCTCGAAACACCAACCGCCGAAGAGCTTGCCATGCTCCGCACACGAATCACCGGAAACCTGACAACAAAAGAAGCGCGGATTGCATTTGTCAGCTCCATTTACACAGAGCGCACCGCGTTGCCGCCCGAAACGGTTGCCGCTTACCTTTCCTCTCTCGGAGAAACGGAATTTTCCGCAATTTTGGAAAAAACCGTAGAAGAACAAGCCATGGAGATGTATCGGTCTTATCTGTTGCCCGGTATCACCGCCGAGGAGAAAAACCAAAAGCTGGCTGCCGCCTTCGACGCTTACCTGACCGATCTCGATGCCGTAGCACTTGCGGATCTGTATGACACTTATATGCCGTCGACCGTCGCACCGCACAGCCTGGAGGAAAACCTGGAAGCATTCGGCAATGCCGATCCCGCTTCTCCCAAAACCATCAATCTCTATCCCATCGACTTCGCCGCCAAGGAGGAACTCGGGAGACAAATTCACCAATATAACGAAACAGTTGATGAAAACGATGAAATCCGTTACACCGACTACGTGGCGATCATGATGTCCTCCGTTTCCACCATTATCAATGTGATTTCTTATGTCCTCATCGCTTTTGTGGCAGTGTCGCTTGTGGTCTCGTCCATCATGATCGGGATAATCACATATATCTCGGTTCTCGAACGTACCAAGGAGATCGGAATTCTTCGTGCCATCGGTGCTTCCAAACGCGACATTTCCCGTGTGTTCAATGCCGAAACTGTCATCATCGGCTTTACCTCGGGCAGTATCGGAATCGGCATCACCGTTCTGTTGTGCATCCCAATCAACGCCGTCATCCGTTATCTCTCCGACATCCGCAACATCGGTGCCGCCCTTCCGTGGCAGGGAGGACTGATTCTCGTCGCCATCAGTATTCTTCTGACACTCATTGCAGGATTGATTCCCGCCCGTGTCGCCGCCAAGAAGGATCCCGTTGCGGCACTGAGAACCGAATAAACCTCCCGACGACTTTGGTCTCGGCGGCGGTGGAAAGCCGTCGTTTTGCCACCGGGAAAATCGAAAAAACAAAGTCATAGAGGCAAAAACGACCAAGCTCGCATCCAAAATCCCGGAATCCCGACCGGCATTTTTTGAGGGGCTGTTAAAAAACCCGATGTTTTTAACAGCCCCTTTTCTTTACAACACGTCGAATTGCCTGCGGTCATCGCCTGCACGGCTGGCTCTTCGATATTCGGTAGGTGTACTTCCGAATTTCTTGTGAAAAAAACGGGAGAAATAGAGTCGATCACGGAAGCCCGAACGTTTTGCGACTTCCTCTACCGAGTATTCGGTCTCACGCAAAAGCGTTTGTGCGCGACGGATGCGGAATCCCAGAATGACCTCCCGCATAGAGTGACCCGTCTCACGCTTGAAACTGCGTTCCAGATAACTTCTATCCAAATGATAGTGTTCGGCAATCGCCTCCACGCGAATGTCACTCGTGTAGTTTGCCGCAATGTAACGCAGAATTTCATTGGAACGGATCACAGGTGGGTTGCGCCGCACCTCACAGTCGGCGGCAATCAGCTCCACCATCTCGCAAAGATATCGTTTCAGACGCATCGCCTGAGACGGATAGGGCGAAAGCGGCATGGCAAGAATCTCGTCAAGAAGTTGCCCGAAACGCTCCCCGTGACTGCATGTCACAATCGGCATCTCCGGCGTAATACCGAGCTTTGCCAAAAACAGCCCGAGGTCGGCACTTCCCACTCCGACCCAGCGAATCGACCAATCGGTCAAAGCCTTGTAGTGAACCGGAACCCCCGGAAAAGCAATCAGAATATTTCCTTTTCCGAAACGGACTCTGTTCTCCCCGAGCAGGAGTTCCGCCTCTCCATCAGTCACGAAAATGAATAAATAGTGGCTTCTCGTCACGGGACCGTACTCGTGTCCTACGGTGTTTTTTCTTTCTCCACAGAAATACAGGTCCATATTGCAGGTATAAAGCTGCGAAAATACGTTTTCCTTCATGGATACCCCTCCCGTCGGGTTCATTGTATTGCAAAAAGTCACAAAAGTCAATATCAAAAGCGTGAAAAATCCCTTGAAACCGTTTTTTTTTCATGTTATAATGTGGATAATGTAGAAGTGGGGAGATTCCCCGAAAGGAGCACAGATTGGAACATAATTACTCTCCGAAATGGAAAAAACGCGGCGACCGTACAGGACTGATTCGCAATGCCCTCTTGAAATCCATGGGCTATACCGACGAAGATATCGAAAAGCCAATCATCGGTATTATCAACACATGGGCGGAGACCAATCCCGGTCACGTCCATTTCCGTCAACTTTCCGAGGCGGTCAAACGCGGCGTTTGGGCGGCGGGAGGCTTTCCGCTTGAAGTGAATACCATGTCGATCTGCGAGGTGTTTTTCGACATTTCCAGCCTCGTTTACCGGAACCTGCTTTCCATCACCACCGAGGAACTGATCGAACGTCATCCGTTTGACGGTGTTGTTCTCATCGGCGGTTGCGATAAAAACATCCCCGCACAACTCATGGCGGCAGTCTCGGCAAATAAGCCTACCATTTATCTGCCCGGCGGTGCCATGCTCCCCGGCAACTATAAGGGTCAGACACTCGTGTGCGGCACCGACAGCTTCTATCTTTATAACCGCTATACCTCCGGTGAAATTTCTCTGGAGGAAATGACCAAACGCGAGGGCTGTCTCTACGGCTCCGCAGGAGCCTGCCCCATTATGGGCACCGCCAATACCTGCCAGACACTTACCGAGGCAATGGGGATTGCCCTGCCGAATTCCGCATCCTGCCTCGGCGTTTCCGCCGAGAAACTGCGCATGAGCGAAATGACCGGTCGGAAAATCGTGGAACTTGTCGAAAAAGACATCCGGTGCCTGGATATTATCACCCGTAAGTCGATTGAGAACGCGATTCGCGTTCTCATGGCAACCGGAGGTTCTACAAACCTGATTATCCACCTCAAAGCCATCGCCGCACGTGCAGGAATCCCACTTGACCTTATGGACTTTGAAAAAATCAGCCGCGAGACTCCCGTTCTCGTCAATGTCAAGCCGCACGGGACAGGCAATGTCGGTGTCAGCTTCCACGATGCCGGCGGTGTAGCGTCGCTCATGAAGGAACTGGAGGACAGTCTGCATACCGACTGTCTCACCGTTTCGGGCAAAACCGTCGGAGAAAACCTTGCCGAGATCGATATGCCATATAATACCGATATCATTCGTCCGCTTGATAACCCGTTGGAGAAAAAGGGCGGTATTGCCGTGCTGTACGGCAACCTTGCTCCCAAAGGTGCCGTTATCAAGCGCAGTGCCGCCAGTCATCACTTGTTGAATCATCGCGGACCGGCAAAGGTTTTTGAATCGTTGGAAGACTGTCAGAAGTATCTTTTGGACGAGAATTCCGACATCACGCCCGACACCGTCATCGTCCTGCGCGGCTACGGTCCCGTCGGTGCCCCCGGTATGCCGGAAAACGGAAACTTCATGCCCCTCCCCCCGAAATTCAAGAAGGCGGGAATCGAGGACTTTGTCCGCATCACCGACGCCAGAATGTCAGGCGGATGCTTCGGAACACAGGTTCTTCATGTTGCCCCCGAAAGTGCCGTCGGCGGTCCTCTTGCCGCAGTACGCGACGGAGATATGATTCACCTGGATGTTGACCATAACCTCATTGAAGTCGAATTGTCGGATGAGGAAATTGCCGCTCGCCTTGCCGATTTCGTCCCGAAGGATCACCCCGATATCAAACGTGGCTTCCTGCGGAACTTCATCGACACCGTAACACAGGCTGACGAGGGTTGTGACCTCAAATATATGCAGTATCAAAAATAAAGCAGCGGAAAGAAAAAAGAAAGGAACAAACCATGAAAGAAATCAAGGGTATCTGCCCGATTATCGCCGCCACTTTCCATGAAAACGGCGAAATCGACTATGAAAGTCTCGAAAACCTCGTTTCCACGCTGATCGACGGCGGTTGCCACGCCGTGACCCTGTTCGGCATTGCCGGTGAATATTATAAGCTGACCGATGAGGAACGCCTGAAAATGGCAAAGGTCGTCACCGACACTTGCAAAAAGAAGGGCGGAACTTCTATTCTCTCTGTCACGGATCATTCCACCGAGATTGCCGCAAAACGCGCCCGTGAATTTGAAGAAATGGGTGCCGATTGCCTCATGATGCTTCCGCCGTTCTTCTTAAAACCCGGTGCAGGCTGGCTTTATGACCATATGAAGGCAATCGGGGACGCCGTGAAGATTCCCGTAATGGCACAGTACGCCCCCGAACAGACGGGTGTCGCCATTCCGCCCGAGACATTCAAGAAACTCGGTGAAGAATGTCCCAATATTCTGTATTATAAGATCGAATGTAAACCGGCAGGACCCTACATCACCAATCTCAGAAAAATCACAGACCCCGAAAAGACCAAAATTCTCGTCGGGAATGCGGGCTTCCAGCTCATTGAGGCAATGGATCGCGGAGCCATCGGAGCCATGCCCGGGTGTTCGATGTACGATGCTTACCTCGATATCTATAACCACTATATGGACGGTGATCGCGCAGGAGCCATTGACCTGCATAACCGTCTCCTGCCGATGCTGAACCATATCCGCCAGAATGTGGAACAGATCATCAGCTTTGAAAAACGCATTCTCAAAAAACGCGGCATTATTGAAAGTGACTACTGCCGTAAACCTTCTTATGCAACAGACGAATATTTCGACCGCCTGTTTGAAGAGTTCTATCGCGATATGTCGGAAAGATACGGATGGTGAAAATCATGACACTCAAAGAAACGATTGAAAGTCGCAAAATCATTGCCATTGTGCGCGGACTGGACGGTGAAATACTTGAGAAAACCGCCGATGCCCTGTATGAAGGCGGTATCCGCCTCATGGAGATTACCTTTGACCAAACGGGAAAAATCCCCGACGAAAAGACCGCATCCAATATCCGTACCCTCAGCAATACATTCCGAGGTCGGATGCACATCGGTGCCGGTACGGTTATGAGTGCCGGACAGGTGATGCTTGCCGCCGATGCCGGAGCGGAATACATGATTTCCCCCGATGTCTCGGAAGAGGTTATCCGTAAGACAAAGGAACTGGGATTGGTATCGATTCCCGGAGCATTGACCCCAACCGAGATCGTCACGGCTTACCGATATGGTGCCGATTATGTCAAACTCTTCCCTGCCGGAGACCTCGGACTTTCCTACGTCAAATCGGTCAAAGCCCCGCTCGCCCATATTCCGATGATGGCAGTCGGCGGTGTCAATACCGCCAATCTGCGTGACTTCCTGAATGCGGGTCTTGCAGGAGTCGGAATCAGCTCCGGAATCGTCAATAAAGAGCTGATCCGCAATCGTGACTTCGCAGGGCTTGCAAAACTGGCAAAGGAGTTTACAGAACAGATATGAACGAACCGAAAATCATAGGAAAACCGAATTGCCTTCTCGGAGAGGGTATCTTCTGGGATGACATTGCAGGAAAAATCCGTCAGTTTGACATCAATTCTTCCGAACTCATCACCATAACCCCCAACGACGGTACGTATACCGTGGAAACGCTCCCGCAAAAGGGCACCTGCATGGCGGAATTTGCGGATGGTTCTTTTCTGTACGGCATGGAAGACGGCGTTTATGACAGCCGTTTTGCCCGCATTTGCCTCAAAGAACCGATTACCGGTGCCCGTTTCAATGACGGAAAGGCAGGACCCGACGGACTTTTCTACCTCGGCACTATAGAACGCGGCGGAAATGCCGTTCTCTACCGTCTGGAGGGCGGAAAGTTGACCCGCATGGTCGAAAATGCCCGCGTTTCCAACGGATTGGACTTTTCTGCCGATGGCAAGACCGTCTATTACATCGATACCCCCACCCGAAAGATTGAAGCATTCGACTTCCCGTCCTTCACCAATCGCCGCACGGTTTTTGCCTTCGACGACAATATCGTCGGAAATCCCGACGGAATGTGTATGGATGCCGACGGAATGCTCTGGACCGCTCTTTGGGGCGGACACGCGGTGGTGCAGATCGACCCGAAGAAAGGTAAACTTCTGCAAAAAATCGAACTTCCCGCCTCTTATATCAGTTGCCCCACATTCGTAGGCAAGGATTTGTCACTCCTTGCCGTCACCTCGGCAAAACACGATAAAGAACTTTCCGAAGAACCGAACGCCGGCTCCACATTCCTTTTGGATGTCGGTGTAAAGGGACGGAAACCCTGCCTGCTTGATAAAGACAAGGTTCTCGCCCGCCGCGTGGCACTGGTAACGGGTGCGGGAACCGGAATCGGCAGTGTAATCGCCACAGAGCTTGCCAAGGCAGGATACGATGTCGCGATACATTGCAGCAACAGCGTCAACGGTGCCAATGCAACCGCGGAAAAAGTCCGCACCCTCGGCAGACGTGCCGCCGTTATCCGCGCGGACCTTTCCTCCTATGAGGGAACCGGACTTCTTTTTGATGAATTTTCCAAGAAATTTGACCGCCTCGACCTGTTTGTCAACAATGCCGGCATCACCGAAAAATCCGCATTTCTCGAAACCGATGAAGCACTTTTTGACCGTGTGATGAACGTCGACTTCAAGGGCGCATATTTCTGTATGCAACGGGCTGCACGTCTGATGGCAAACAACGGTATCCACGGCAGTATCGTCCTGATCTCGTCCAATAACGCCCGTGCACACTTTGCAGATGTCTCGGTGTACGGCGCGGTCAAAGCGGGAATTCAGAAGGCGGCAGAACATATGGCAGTAGAATTGGCAAAATATCGGATTCGTGTCAATATTGTCGCACCGGGCTGGACAGATACCGGTTCCGCCCGTCTGGATGCCAAAGAAACGACCTACTATAAAGTTCCGCTCGGACGCTGGGCAACTCCCGCCGAGATTGCACACGCCGTCCTCTATCTTTCGGACGATATGGCGGATTCGATCACCGGCAGTACCATCGTCATCGATGGCGGTGCACTGATGGTTTCGGACAAGGCATCGCGTTACGGATTTTATCACGACTGACGGAGGAAATGATGGAAATTTATATGGATATGGGAACGACGAACACGCGACTGTGGCTTGTTCGCAAGGAGGAAATTCTTGCAACACATCGCGGTGCGTTCGGTGCCGGAACTTCTTCGGCAGAGGGAAAGCAAGTTCTCTTCGACAAACTTTCCAATGCCATCCGCACACTCCTCTCGGAGGGAAAAGGAAACGAACGGGAAGTATCCCGCATCGTTGCCTCGGGCATGGCGGGTTCGGAACTCGGCATTCTGGAAGTGCCGCACCTTCCCGCACCGGCAGGACTTGCGGAATTGGCAGCCGGCATGAAATCGGTGTCGGTTTCCGAAGTCACCTCAATTCCCTTCTGCATTGTACCGGGTCTGAAAACCGTTGATGACAATGGGAATATTGCCGACATGATGCGCGGCGAGGAAACCGAAACCATGGGATTGCAAAATCTCTGCTCATTTCCGTCCAACACCCTTCTTGTGTTGCCGGGAACCCATAATAAAGCCATTCTGTTGGAAAACGCCAGAATCGCGGACTTCGCCACATCCATGAGCGGAGAGTTGCTGAGTGCTGTCAGCCAAAATACGATTTTGCGTTCCGCCGTCTCCTTTGACTTTGCCCTTGACGATGAAGCACTCTCCGACGGATGTCGTATGGCAAACGAAAAAGGACTGGGTGCCGCCCTCTTCCATGTGCGTGTCATGTCAAAAAATGAAGTGTCCGCTGACAGCCGATCTTCTTTCTTCTTCGGCGCGATACTGTCGCAGGATGTCAAAACCATTCGCACAATCGGTACCGCGGTTCCTGTTTACATAGGAGGCAGAAGCAACCTGAAAAAGGCACTCTGTGTCCTGCTCGGAGAGAACTGTCGGGAGATTCCCGACGATGCCGCCGCACAAGCGGTTCTTCGCGGTCTTCTGCGAATCTCCCGTGGTGCATAACCGAAAACAAAAAGAAAAACACGCGCGTAACGATTTTTTGTTTTTCCATCAAAAAATGTCACCGTGCATTTTGCATAAGCTAACCGAAAAAACGGTATACTGTTTGCGAAAGGCACGGTGAAGGTATGAAACTGAATTTCAATAAAATCAAGAATCAGGCAAGTTCTCTCTGGCATGACGCCTGCACAGTGATCTGTCAACCCGGCAAGCCGCAGGTACACAAAAAAGTGGATATGACCTATGAGATCTATGCTGACGAACAGGCAGATAAACCAATGTTTACCGCAACACTTGACGGGGACTGGAACTATAAACTGTTCTGTGCGCTCCGCATTGCCGCTTGCATTCTCTTTGTTCTCTGGCTTTTGAAAAAACTCTCAAAAATCTTTTGAAAAGCGGACGGTGTCGGGAAACTCTTTCTGAGTGTCCCGACACCGTCCGTTTTCCGCCAAAGAGCTCCGAAACCGGAAAACAACCATTATCACGTCAAAAATGTCGAAATTCCGATCATCATTTGTGAGGGGCTGTTAAAAAACTAACGTTTTTTAACAGCCCCTTCGTTTGAGAATAACAAATTGGATGATTTGCCGAATCTTTGTACTTCCCTCTTATGAGTCCCCGAAAAATCAAAGAGAGAATAGGTACGGGATCAGTGACATCTTTTACAAGGTGTATATCCTTGCAAAATCGCATCCTCAAGGGGGATTTGTCTTGGTGATTTCATATTGCTGCAACCGGGCTTGGAATGATACTTATTGCCGGATTCGGGAATCCACACCAAGTGTTGCCCGACATTGGAGCTTGAAGTGGTATCATCGGTAGAAGGGGCGGTACTTTCGGTCTCGTTCTGCCCTTCTGTCGTGTCGGCGGTTTTGTCCGACGGCTCCTGAATTGCCGTATCCTCGGGCAACGGAGAAACATGATCTGTCGTATCCGCACTGTCAGCCGTGTCAACAGATTCGTCCGATGGCGCCTGACTTTCCTTGTCATCGGGAGAGGGGAAGATACTGTCCGTCATATTTCTGTCTTCTGTCGTATCGTTTGAACGGGGTTCCGGCATATAAGAGGGGGAACCCATGCAAGACGAAAAACAAATGACGCTGATAAGCCATAGGAAAAGCAACGGTAAAATTGTCTTTTTCATGATATGTGACCTTGTCCTTGTTCGTATTCTGTAAAATGTCCCGCAGATTATATGACGCAAATCAGTCTTTCAATCTGTTCATAATTTCGACGGCTGAAGGATTTCATCGCGAGATCGGCATCGCGACAGAGCATCAAAGCGCGTTTCAGGCGTTGTGTCGGAATCTTGTCCACCGCCCTTTGATAGAGACCGGCTTTGTATTCATGAATTTTGAGGATTGCAGCAACATCCGCCGCCCCTCTTCCGTTTGAGAGCAACAGCTTGGTCAGATACAGGTCGGAGTATAGACGGGAGATTTCGGAAAAAACCAGTTCCTGTTTAATTTGCCGCGCTTTCATGACAGCGAGAACATCCAATGCCTCCTGCCTTTTGCCTGCCATGACGGCATTGGTAAGAGCAAATGCGTCAAATTCTTCTTCCGGAATGGTGACGGTACGGATGTCCTCAGGCGTTACCTCGTCACGGTTATGGGACAAAACATAGGCCGCGAGCTTATCGATTTCGGAAGCGAGGGCGTACATAGAACGTCCGCAGGTATCGACCACAAGACGGGCATTGGCGTCGGAGATTTTTACATTTTGATCCGCAAAATGCCGTATCACCCATAAAGCGAGTTTTTGCGGCGATGCCTGTTCAAAATTGACCGGTGTGACCGAGGCTGCAAGACGTGACAGAAGTGCCGACGGACGTTTCGGCAAATATCCTACATCCATTCCGTTCGGTACAACCCACAGAATCAGCAGATTTGCGGTGTCGTTTTTATAAGCATCGAGAATATTGCACAGAGAATCCACTTCGGAAGGCTTCAGCGCGTCGAATCGGAAGGATTTCAGCACCACGAGTTTACAATCTGTCATCATCGGCGGTGCGGCAAGAGCGTTTTCGAGAGCCTCTGAGGTATAGTCCGGAAAGTCCACCACAACATCATTAAAACAGGCAAGCCCTTCATCAGGACAGACAGTCTGTCTGGCAACGGTGACACAGTAGGATTTGAGATAGTCCTCATCCCCCAAAAACAGAAAAAGTCCGTTCGGTTTGGTTTTCAGCCTTTTACGAAAATCGGACTCATTCAGGATAACCATGGCACTCCCCCCTTTTCACAACTCTATTATAACAAAAAGCGCGATATTTGTCAAATCAAAAGAGGTGTAAAAAAGTCAAGACTTTTTTACACCATCCTGGAAAATGTCGCTTCTCAAAGTTTGGCAAACATTTTTTCTCCGCCGTTACGAAGCCTCATCACCAAAAGAATATCGATAATGGCAAGCAAAAGCGTGCAGGCAAACAGGTAGAGACCGAGCGGCATAATCCTGCCGGCAAAGATACCGCCCAAGCCGAACAAAATTATGAGTCCCCAATCACACAACAAGGTCAGCATAACCGAAATCGACTGCTTTACCACCGACGCCTCGTTATCCCACGCCATGTTCGGATTGCGTGCTCCGAAAAACAGACCCTCGCATCCCGAAAACAGGATGAGCAGAACGGGAAAGATTACGCAGAGAAGTGCCGTGAAAAAGTCTTCACGAAGCAGAATCATCAAGACCGTCGAACAAATAACGGCAAACGGTGCCGAAACCAGCATATGAAGATTCAACTTTGCCAGAAGAACCTGCCAGGGCGTGACGGGAAGTGTTTGCAAAATCCAGAAGGCTTTGCCTTCCAATGCAATCGACGGAGCCGAAATACAGTTCATGGATACGACAAAACAAACGGCAATACAAGCCACATACGGCAGAAAATCAAGAAACTCCGTCGGTATCGACTCCACCAGATTCCTGCCGCCGAATACGGCAAAAACCGTGCCGACCAACAAAATAACCGAGCCCAATCCACAGTTCAGCAAATAGGACGCACTTCCAAATAAACGCTTGGCTTCTTTGCCGAGCAGTGCGCGGGAAACGGAGGCGACACGTGCCGTTTTTTCACGGTAGACCACCTTCTTTGCCCCGCGTTTCATGGTCACAATACGAATATAACTGACCGACAGGACCGCATAAATGATGCCGAAAAACGCCAAAATCAAAAGCCCGATCAAAACAGCGGACAGAACCTCTCCCGCCCCCGCAAGTCCAATATAATGCAGGAACCAGTTCCCGGAAAGTGCCTCCCCGATGGCAATTGAATTGGCAAGAAGTTCGCTGATATAGGTATTCAGTTGTGAATAGAAATAAAAGTATGCACCGAGAAACAAAAGAGACAGAACAATAGTGAAAATATTTTTGTTCCGCATCCGTGAGGTAAGAAGTGCCACCAGCCACCCAAGAATACAACAAACACCCAAACTGAGAAGCGGTAAAAGAAGTACCTGCAATACCCAACACAGAATGGCAACGGCTCCGACCGTCGCATGAAGCGCATAGGCAACATACATCGGAATCAGCACCAACGCCTCAAAAGCAAAGGTCTGTACATAGAGGGGAATCATGCGGCAAAGCAGAATATACTTCGATGGAATAGGAAGGGACAATAAAAGCTCGTTGTCTTTCGCATCATACAAGGAGGTCTGTGTCATAAAAATACTGCCCACAACCGCCAATACCGTGGCAAAAATAGCGGCATAGGTAAAGTAAAGCCAACTCATATCAAGGGCAATGAGAGTTTCGGAAAGCATACTGCCAAGCCCGAAAAACATGACACCGAAAACACCGGCAACATAAATCAGCAAAATTGCCATAAGAATGATGCTTCCCTTCCCGCTCTTCTTCCCGGCTTTGTTTGCCCCTTTCTTACGCTGATTCAATAAAGCATATCCAAAACTCTGAAACTGCTTTTTCAATAAAGCTTTAAGCATGATCTGTGTCGTCCTCCAGTTCGAGGAATACGTCCTCCAGACTGTCGTCCCCTTTGACCTCATCCATCGTGCCGGAACGGATCAGTTTCCCACCCTTAATAATGGCAACCTTATCGCAGAGTTTTTCGGCAACTTCCAAAACGTGCGTGGAGAAAAAGATAGCCCCGCCGTTGTCGCAGACACGGCGCATCGTAGCCTTGAGAAGATGAGAGGCTTTCGGATCCAGTCCGACAAAGGGTTCGTCCATGATAATCAACTTGGGATTGTGCAAAAATGCCGCTATAATCGCCAGTTTCTGCTTCATACCGTGCGAATAACTGCCAACAGGCTGCGCCAGATCACCCGTAAGCTCAAACATATCTCCGAATTCGCGGATTTTTGCCTGACGTTCGTCGGCAGATACACCGTAGATGTCGGCAATAAAATTCAGATATCCGATTCCGGTCATGAAGTCGTAGAGATCGGGATTGTCGGGAATATAAGCGAGTTTTTTCTTGCAGGCAATGGGATCGGATTTTACCGAGATACCGTCAATCCATATGTCACCCGCATCGAATTGTAAAATGCCGCAACAGGACTTGATGGTTGTCGTCTTGCCGGCGCCGTTGTGACCGATAAAGCCGTAAATTTCGCCGGGCAAAATGTGCAAGGAAAGATCATCCACCGCTTTTTTGTCACCATACTGTTTTGTCAGATGCTCGATTCTTAACATGTGCTTTCTCCTTTGGTAAAAATTCCGACGTTCGGCTTTGCTAACGGAAAAAGGTCAGCATAAACTTTCGTCAAACGGTGCCGACTCAAAGTATAAGTTCCGTAACCATGCTGTCGGTTCTTTCTTAATCATTATATCACGGAAAAGAAAAAAGTCAAGAATTTATCGATGAAAGAAGACAAAGAATAAACCCTTCCGGAATAAACCTCCATGCCAAAAAAATTTTCAACTCTGCCGAGAAACTTCGGTATTTTTCTTGACAAGTTTTCCGAAATGTGATACACTATGGAGTAGTGTTTGGAGATTCTTCCATCCTCAATTGCAGAGAATAAACAATTGTTTTGGGAGACTGTATAAATACAATTGAATATGGTTATACGGAGAGGTATCGAAGCGGTCATAACGAGGCGGTCTTGAAAACCGTTTGGGGGCAACCCCACAAGGGTTCGA
>CAKSSY010000024.1 GCA_934489945.1 uncultured Eubacteriales bacterium | reverse complement strand
CCGTATTGCACATGTTCCCGCCATTTCTCTGACCGAACAGGGAATTATGGAAGAGGTGAAAATAGACGGAAAAAGTTGTTTTGAACCGGAAAAAGGTGTTACGAGACTGGATTTTGTGGTGGCAGCAATGAAAGCGGTCGGACTTGAGTCGGTGAAGGACTGCGAGAAAACGGTTTTTGATGATGATGGGAGTATTCCCAAAAATCTGAAGGGTTATGTTGCTCTTGCTACAGAAAAAAAATATGTTTATGGGAAAATACAAGCGGATGGTGAGTTGTTGCTGGATCCGGATGCCGGGATTACACGTGCCGAAGCTGCCGTAATTCTTTCGCGTATGATTGCGGCAGAAGCACCGACCGTGAAACCGGTATTTGCTGACGCGAACAGTGTTCCGGCATGGGCAAAAGATGCTGTGGAAACGCTTGCGGATCTGGGAGTTATGGACAGCAAAGGCGGCTATGTCAATGCCGGAGCAACTCTTACAAGAGAACAGACGGCATATATGTTGTATATGTTGCAACGGGTAAAAAGTGGATCAACCGAAATCGCGTACCGCTAAGTCAAAAAGAAAGGCGCCGCCAACGGTAACGGTAATGTCCAACATGATATACTCTACCATTTTATAAAAGAGGCGGGCGGCATACAGTTGATTCCGATAATTGCCGGCTTGCATATCGGCAACAATCAAAGCAAGTTCAATCAAGGTGATCAGAAAACAGACGCGCAATAAAAAGAGAGAATGTTGGGAAACCGTTATGTTGGCTGAACGAAGTTTTTTCATAATTTATGTACCTTTCATTAAATGCTGATACAATTCTATCATAATCGCAGTTTTTCGTCTACAGGAGAAAATCGGGAAAGCACCTTTTTTTGGAAAATATGACAAAATTATAGACAAAAACGGCAAAATTGGAATAAATTTTCGAAAAAATTATGAAAGATTTTATGATATAATAAAAAAGAAGCGGGAAAACCGCAGTAATAAAAAAGGAGAGGAAAAAATGCAATTGAGTAAAGAAGGAACCGAGGAAGACATTTCAAATATGACTTTGACCGAGATTGGACGCATCACTTGTGGTGTTGGGACGGAACAAATGGTGTATCAATTGTTCCGGAACGGATTGGAATCGGATGTGTTCCGGATTTCGGTGTCCTCCGGAGATGAAAGCGAGAATGGAATGTTGCGTGGAACACTGTCCGGTGTTACCGACATATTTGAACGGATCGCGAGAGGAAAAGTCAGACCCTACATATTACCTGAGATTCTGGAGGATTGGATGGCTGACGATATGGACGCTCACCGGAATCAAGGCGGAAAGACGGGATGGTAAATCATTGAAAAACTCTTTACAAAACGTTTTTTTTCTGATATAATAAAGGAGAAAAGTATCAATCCGGAAAGGAGACGCTGAAACAGCGTACTCAAATATGAGATGTCCTGCTTGTGGTTATTTTGACAGTAAAGTTGTTGACTCAAGACCTACACCGGACGGTGCCAGCATCCGACGGCGGAGAGAATGTCTTTCTTGTAAAAAACGTTTTACGACTTATGAGATTGTGGAGACACTTCAGGTTTTTGTAACCAAGAAGGATGGCTCCAAGGAGCCGTTTGACCGTGCCAAGTTGCTGACGGGTGTTCTGAAAGCCTGCCAGAAACGTCCGATTCATGCAGAAGAGATTGTATCCGATATTGAAACCGAGTTGCAGAACTCTTTGCGGGAGGATGTGACCACTAAAGAAATCGGTGAAATGGTTTTGACTCGCCTGCGCGCGGTCGACGAGGTCGCGTATGTGCGATTTGCATCGGTTTACCGGCAGTTTCAGGATGTCGATTCATTTTTGGTGGAGCTGGAAAAACTTCGCAATCTGAAAAAATAATACACTGTTTTACCACAAATTACAAAAGCACTCCTGCCTGTTTCTTTTGAATAGGTCGGAGTGCTTTTCGTCAATACTTTTTCTGTAAGTAATTACAGGAGAAGTCAGATGTATTATAATAAAGTCCAAATATGCGGTGTGAACACTGCGGAACTGAAAACTCTGACAGATGATGAAAAACATGACCTTTTGGTACGGAGCCGGTCCGGAGATGCCGATGCACGACAAAAACTGATATATGGAAATCTGAGACTGGTATTGAGTATTATACAACGTTTTACGGGAAGGAGTGAAAATCTGGATGATCTGTTTCAGGTTGGGTGTATCGGGCTTGTCAAGGCGGTCGACAACTTTAATCTGAATATGAATGTAAAGTTTTCCACCTATGCGGTTCCAATGATTATCGGAGAGATAAGGCGTTACTTGCGGGATAACAATGCCATTCGTATCAGTCGCTCTGTGAGGGATATGGCATATCGTTCTCTCAAGGCGAGGGAGGAACTGATTCGGGAAAAGGAGCGAGAACCCACGCTTGATGAAATTGCCGAACGGATGGGGGAAGCGCGAGAGAGTGTTTTGCGTTCCATGGAGGCGATTATTGAACCGATTTCGCTGTATGAACCCGTTTACAGTGAAGGAGGAGATTCCCTGTATGTAATGGATCAAATCAGTGACAGTGATTCCGGTGACGAATCTTGGCTGGAGAGTATTGCGTTAAAAGAGGCAATGAAAACCCTGAGCGAGAGGGAACGGAAAATTATTCAGATGCGTTTTTATAAAAACAAAACGCAGGTGGAAATTGCCAACGAAATCGGAATTTCTCAGGCACAGGTGTCACGTTTGGAAAAAGGGGCACTTGAACGGATACGGAAACAGATCTGACAAGGCTTGCCGGAACAATCGCCGATACTATTGTGAACCGCAAAGAGTGTCGGAAAAATGTACTTGACTTTTCGGGTAAAATCATGTATAATAGGCAAGAATCGGTGTTTGAACCCGGGAGGGGAAACGACGGATTGCGTCTATGACACCGGAAAGGATGGCACATTTATGGAATTTGTTTGCTTCGGAGAAATTATGGGACGGCTCAATCCGGAAGGATATGAACGTATCGTGCAGGCGCATCGCCTTGAAATCAGTTACGGTGGCGGCGAGGCGAATGTAGCAGTTTCTCTTGCTAATTTCGGAAAGAAAGCGGTTTTCATTACCAAGGTGCCTGAAAACAATCTTGCGGATTCGGCAATCCAATCTCTCAAAGCGCACAATGTGGATGTTTCACGTGTGATACGCGGTGGAGACAGAATGGGGCTTTACTTCATGGAAAGAGGGGCTTCGCAAAGAGAGAATAAAATTCTGTATGACAGAAAGTATTCGGCGATTTCCATGGCGTCAAAGGAAGATTTTGACTGGAAGAAAATCTTTGCGGAGACCGAGTGGTTTCATTTTACGGGAATTACTCCCGCGCTGAGTGATTCCTGTGCTGAGATTTGTCTGGAAGCGTGCAGGACAGCTAAGGAACTCGGAGTTACGATCAGTTGTGATCTGAGTTACAGGAAGAGCCTTTGGGATGGAAAAAAGGCAAATCAGGTTATGTCAACGCTCATGCCTTATGTAAATGTGTTGATAGCCGATGAAGAGGATTGTGCGAAAGTTTTTAATATTGGCAGAGAAGAAGGAAACAGCGAAAACGGAACTTCCGAACATCCTGAGATTGCCAAGATCCTTTCCGATCGCTTCAGTATCCCGACCGTTGCCGTAACAGTGCGGAAAAACGTTTCTGCCGATTCCAACGATTGGTCGGCAGTCCTCTTTAATCACGGTGAATATTATCGTTCCAAGGAATATCGTATTCATATTGTTGATTATTTGGGAACAGAAGACAGCTTTTGCGGAGGGTTGATTTATGCTCTTTCCGAGGGGCAGGAGAATCAGTTTGCTGTGGACTTTGCGGTTGCCGCGTCGACACTGAAGCAGACGATTTGCAACGACTTCAATGAAGTTACCGTTTCCGAAGTCAAGGGGCTGATGAACGGCACCGGCACCGGACGAGTACAGAGATAAAATACAACAATTCATGCGTGCTGACCATGCGCTTTTGATATGGGAGCACGCATCTTGTCTCATTTGAGACAAGATGAAAGGGCAGGATATGATTCTCATTATCGCGGAAAAACCAAGTCTCGGGCGGAATATTGCCGGCAGTATCGGGAATATGGTGGCACGGAACGGCTATATGGAGGGGAACGGATATATTGTCACGTGGGCATTCGGTCACCTTTTTTCGCTTGTCGATGTTGAGGAATACAGCGAGAATCCACCTGCAACAAACGGAAAGAGATTTTGGACGATGGAGAATCTGCCATGCTTTCCGTCGGAGTTTCGGTTTGAACTTCGGAAGGGAAGCGATAAGAAGGTAGATGGCGGTGTGGAACGGCAATTTGAATTGATCCGGAATCTTTGTAATCGTGCAGATGTGGATACGATAGTCAATGCGGGAGATGCCGATCGGGAAGGAGAGATTATTGTTCGACTTTGTGTCAACCATGCCTTGCTTGCGGAAAAGAAGTTCAAGCGGCTGTGGTTGCCGGATCAGACGCCTGAGACGATTCGCAAAGCCTTGTCTGAGATGAAGGACGAAAGTGAATATGATAACCTTGCCAATGAGGGGATGGCAAGAACATACATAGATTGGTTGTATGGTGTCAATCTGACCCGTTATGCCACGTTGAAAACCGGTTCGCTTCTTCGTGTCGGACGAGTCATTATTCCTATTGTTAAAGCGATTTATGACCGTGATATGGCAATCAAAAATTTTGTTCCCGGCAAGTATTTCGCTATTGTCAGTCGTGCCGAAACCAATGGAGAGACGGTTGAACTCGTCAGTAAAACCAAATTTGAGAATACACAGTTGAACGATGCTCTTGCGTTTTGCGATAAATATAATGCCGAAAAAGCTGTTGTGAAATCGGTGAAGAAAAAAAAGGATGTATTGGCACCGGGCAAGTTGTATTCGTTGTCAAAACTGCAGAATGTTCTCGGGAAAAAATATAAAATGCCGATGGAGGAAAGCCTCGCCATTGTGCAGAAACTTTATGAGGCGGGATATTTGACTTATCCTCGTACCAATTCGGAATATCTGGCTACGGCGGAGAAAGACAAGATAAAGAATATCCTTGCCAACTGTCAGAAAATCGGGTATCCGGTGGAGTTCAAGGATAAAAAAACAATATTTGACGACTTCAAGATCGAATCCCACTCGGCATTGACACCAACGTATAAGATACCGGATAAATCACGTCTCAGTGAACGTGAGATGCAGGTATATTCAACGGTTTTTCGACGCTTTGTGGCGGTATTCTGCTCGGAGGACTGCGTAATTGAGAAGTCCGAGATTGTGGTTTCTGTCGGCGAATATGAAGATTTTTCTTTAAAAGGAACAGTGATTGCAGAACCCGGATGGACAAAGTATGACGATAACTCGGCGAAGGACAAACTGTTGCCGAAGCTGAAAAAGGGTGATGTTGTCAATATAGACTTCAAGCCCACCGAAAAAGAAACCACACCACCCAAGCACTATACGATTGAGACCCTGAATAACTACCTGAAAAATCCGTTCCGGGACGAGAAAAACAGCGCTAAGGGAAAAAATGACGACGAAACGTCGCAAGCCGATGACAGCGAGGATTATAGGGCGATTTTTGAAGGTCTGGAACTTGGCACCGAGGCAACACGAACGGGAATTATCGACAACGCCCGTAAGAGTGAGTATATTCTTTTGAAGAAAGACGTTTATACGATTCTCCCGAAAGGAGAATTTCTGATCGAGTCGCTTTCTCGTATGAAAATCAATATGGATAAGTATAAGACATCGCAACTCGGTCAGGCGTTGAAAAAAGTTTATCACGGTAAAATTACGGTGAAGGATTCGGTGAATCTTGCCAAGGCTGAAATTGCCGAGGTGTTTTCCAAGAAAAACGCCTCGTTTGAGACAGATGAAGATACAGGATGCTTCGGAGAGATTGTGGGACGATGTCCTGTTTGCGGTGGTGATATTATGCGCGGCAGATTTTCCTACGGGTGTAAGAACTATAAAGAAGGTTGCACTTTCAAGGTGAATCTGTATATTTGCGAGCGTGCAATCTCGATTGCCAATATGAAATTGTTGTTGGAAACGGGACATACGGGGAAGATCGCAGGCTTTCGTTCCAAAAGAACGGGAAAGACATTTGACGCCATGCTGAAATTGGAGGAAGGAAAAGCGGTTTTTGATTTTGAGGTGCCTCAGCAATCGGGCAGTCGTAAGATAACGCCCAATATTCCGGGTTCCTCTGTAAAAGATTTCGATTCTTCTGACGGAAGTAAGGAAGAATTGAAATAAATACTTTTAAAAATGCAAAATTGTCTTGACAAAGCTCATGGTATGGAGTATAATGTTAAGGCAATGCGGATATAGTCTAATGGTAAAACTCCAGCTTCCCAAGCTGGCTACGCGGGTTCGATTCCCGTTATCCGCTCCATATTTTTTGACGGGGAAGTCGAAAAAACCAAAGCTCCGAAACCGTTGTGTTTCGGAGCTTTGATTTTTTCAGTGTTTGTATTAAACAAGGTTTTTCTTGATGTAGTTCATATAAACATTCCAGTCGTATCGACTTAGATAATGTGATCCGGAACGAAGATGGAAGGCAACGTTGCCGTTGCCGAAAGTCTCACCGATTTCGGCGTAACGATCCGGTGAAATCAAGCCTTTAAGACCCAGCTGTTCCCACGCTGGGGATGCGGCATGGCAACCGAGCAATTGAGCTTCGGGATCCGCCCAAGTGTCTTCAACTGCGGCACCGGAAAGAAAGTGTCGGGGGGCAACGGTTGCAATCAACTCATGCTGGTCGAAAGTCAACTTGTTGTGATCGGTGTATTTTTTGTAGTTTTCACAGAACCAAAAGGGAAATCTTGTGGTGATGTCGGAGATCTGCTCTCCTTGTTTCCCGCGTGTAATGGCATCGCCGCTGCATCCTGCATCGTTGGAGATGACAAAACGGAAGCGTGTGTCCAGTGCACCCGCAAGAAGTGAGGTTTTACCGAGACGAGAGTGACCGATGGTGGCGGCGTTGTTCATGTCAAGGCAGTCCTGGGTTGCAGCATAGTCGAGCAAACGGCAATTTGCCCAAGCCCACATGACGATTTTGCCCGGCGCATCGGGGGCGCGCTTTGTGAAGTCAGTCTGCGCTTCCGGTGGAGTTACAATGGCAGCAAGACCATTTGTAAAATCCCCGTTATCGGAGGTGACATCTTCATAACAGACAGAAAGAACGGCAAAGCCGTTGTCAATAATTTCTTCGATGGGCAGATATTTATCCGGTACGCCATTGGTAAAGTTGTTCAGGACGAAGAATGGATATTTTCCGGGTTTTGTCGGCAGAACGGCGCAAAAAGGAAAGGAGAATTTTTTGCCGTCGATTGTGGCGTGAGCTGTTACGTGATGCAGAGTAGCCTTTCCGGCGCAGAAGCGTTTGTCAAAATAGGAAAGTTTGGCTTCTTCAAAGGTAAGGGTCTCCGGTTTCGGAATTGGTTGACCGTATTCTTCATGAAAGAAAATATCAAGATACTCGTTTCGGAGTGTATCCCATTTATCCGGAGTAATTTTCCGTATTTTTTCAACGCTTCGTGTTTCTAAAATCTGATCTAACATTCGGGTGGTTCCTTTCTGTTTTTTTTCATTATAATTTGTTTTGGGGAAATTGTCAAGAGGTGCCGTGAAATTAAAAAAATTTCGGAAAAACGTTGCAATCCGAATCAAAATAGTGTAAAATAAAAATAAATATTAAAATGGAAAGGTATGCCATGTATCCATATAGAAAAGTGCTTTCGCCGTCACTTTCTCTCAGTACGGTAAAAACAGATAAATTCAAATCCGAGACGCTTTCGGTTTCGCTCATTACCCCGATTGACCGAAGAAAATCCCCTCTTTCGCTTCTTGCACTTTCTGTTCTCAAACGCGGAACCGAAAAATATCGGACGCAGGGAGAGATCAATCTGAGGCTGGATGATTTGTATGCTACATCCATTTCGATAAAGAGTTTGCGGTGCGGAAACAGCAATATTCTCGGATTTACAGCGGAAATGCTTGGAGAGGAATATGCCGCACCGGACAGTAAAGTTGATATTTTCGACGGAACGATTGATGTAATCTGCCAGATGTTGTTTCACCCGTTGACGGATGAAAACGGCAATTTTTTGCCGGTGTATATCGAAAGTGAAAAAAGCAATCAATGTGATGCCATCAATGCTCAGATCAATAATCCGCGTGCGTATGCGGCACTTCGTTGTCGGGGGATTATGTATGAAGGGGAACCGTATGGAACCAGCCTTTTCGGAACAACAGAGCAGATTGAGGCGGTCACACCGCAGGAATTGTTTGCCTGCTATCACGGTCTGATTTCGGGTTGTCGCTATGAGATTTTTTATGTCGGCTCGCGGGAGGCGAATGAGGTGGAAGAAGTTCTCAGACGGCGTTTTCTTCCGTATCTCGGAACCGGAAGACCGAATGAGATTCCGCTTCCTGACGTAACGTATGAAAAACGATCGGTAAAACGTGTTACAGAGGAGATGCCACTTGCACAAGGGAAGTTGGTTCTCGGCTTTCGTACCGGAATCAATATCCGGCACCCGGACTTTTATGCAATGCTTGTGATGAGCGAGATATATGGCGGTTCACCCGTCTCCAAATTGTTTATGAATGTCCGGGAAAAACTGAGTCTTTGTTATTATTGCAATGCTGCATATGAGGTTTTTATGGGGAGCATTATGGTTTCTTGTGGCGTTTCTCCTGCCAACCGTGAAAAAGCAGAGGGTGAAATTCTGTATCAATTGAAACAAATCGCGATGGGGAAAATCACCGATGAAGATTTTGAGGCGGCAAAACATTCTCTTTGCAACGGCTATCGTTCGTTTTCGGATTCTCCTTCCGCACTGGAGACCTATTACTCTTGCCGGAATGAATTCGGAGTGGATTGCACGGTGGAGAAATGTATGGAGAACATACGGAACGTGTCTCGGGAAGATGTGATTCGTGTTGCCGGACTTGTTTCGCTTGACACGGTGTATTTTCTGAACGGAAGCGGAGAGGAGAACGATGATGCAACAGATTAAGAGAGAAAGTCCTCGTTTGCATGAGTGTTATTATAAGATTCGGCACGAAAGTGGTCTTGACGTTTATGTTTTTCCGAAAAAAATGACGGTGACTTACGCACTGTTCGGAACGAAATACGGTTCTGTTGATAATTGTTTTTGTGTGGATGGAAGTGATAAAACCGTGAATGTACCGAACGGAATTGCTCACTATCTGGAACATCGTATGTTCACACAGAAGGACGGGAGTGATATAACCGAACGCTTTTCGGAATACGGAGCCGATTCCAACGCTTATACGACTTATACCAAGACGATATATTTGTTCAGTTGTACGGAAAATTTTGAAAAATCGCTCGGGGCACTTGTCGACTTTGTGACCGAACCGTATTTTACCGAGGAACTTGTGGATAAGGAGAGAGGAATTATTGCCGAGGAGATCAAAATGGGGGACGATAACCCGTATGACCGCTGTTTTTACGGACTTCTTGAGGCAATGTACCGGAATAACAGTGTTCGGATTAACATTGCCGGAACCGAGGAAACCATTTCCCGGATTACGGCAGATATGTTGAATGAGTGCTATCGCACATTTTACAACCCTGCCAACATGGCACTTGTTGTCTGCGGTGATGTAACCCCCGAACAAGTCATGAAGATTGTCGATGTGCATATTCCGAGTTCATTTGTCCCACATGAGACAAAAAGATATTATGCAGATGAACCAAAGTCCGTGTATCATAGTCTTTATGAAGCCACAATGCCGATTGCAAAGCCGATTTTCACGATCGGAGTTAAGGATTCCGAGTATAACGGAGGCGCGAAGGCACGAATGAAGCGAGATGCCACCATGCAGATTTTGTGTGAAATGTTGTTTTCCCGTTCCGGTGTTCTTTATAACGAATTGTTTGAAAGCGGTATGATTTCGCCGGACTTTTCTTACGGCTATTCCATCACCGAGCAGTTTGCTCTTGTAACAATCGGTGGCGAAGCGGACGATCCTATGGCGGTGTTTTCCAAAATCAAAGAATATATATGTGATAAGCAACAAAACGGAATTTTACGTTCGGATTTTGATCGCTGTAAGAGGGTGATGTACGCTGAATATGTCAAGGATTTCGATTCTACCGAGGGAATTGCCAACAATATGATTGATTTTATTTTTGACGGCGGCGATATTTTTGATTTTTGCGACGAATTGGAAGCAGTAAAATTTGAAGATGTAGAAGATCTGCTCAAAACGGTTTTCAAGGATGAATGTTTCAGCCTTTCCGTCATTCATCCGGAGCAGAAAAAGGAGGAAGTCCATGAATAACGTGTCTATTTCCTTTCCGGGTCTCGGCATTGGTACTTTTGAAGCCAACAGTGTTGCGTTCACCATTCCGGTTTTCGGCGGAATTTCGGTGAGATGGTACGGTATTTTTATTGTACTCGGTATGATTTTTGCTTTTTTCTATACATTGTACCGGGCAAAAAAAATTGGTGTTACCACAGATGATGTATTGGATATCGCGCTCTTTATCATTCCTTTCGGTGTGGTCGGTGCACGCTTGTATTATGTGTTGACGACGCTTGGAGAATATCGGTCCTTTTTGGATGTCATTGCGATCTGGAACGGCGGGCTTGCCATTTACGGTGGTGTGATTGCGGGTGCAATCACGCTGGTTCTTGTCTGTCGGTATAAAAAATTGAATTCGTTTTCCATGATGGATTGCATCGGACCGGGGCTTATTATGGCGCAGTCGATCGGCAGATGGGGAAACTTCATGAACGGCGAGGCGTTTGGTGCTGTTGTGTCTGAAAGTTCTCCTCTGTATTTTCTGAGAATGGGTGTTTGTTCTCCAATGTCGCGTCGGGTGTTTGGAGATATGCTGATGCACTTTGTTCATCCGACTTTTCTGTACGAGTCGGTTTGGAACCTGATCGGTTTTATTCTCATTAACCTGCTGTATCGCAAAAAGAGCTTTGAGGGAGAAGTCATATGTTGGTATATTGCATGGTACGGTTTTGGCAGAATGTTTATCGAAGGACTTCGTATGGACAGTCTGTATGTCGGTCCGTTCCGTATTTCGCAGGTGGTCGGTTTCCTTTGCTTTGTGGCGGGAGTTGGGTTGGTGACATGGAAACGTATCTCGGATTTTAAAAAGAAAAACAAGCCGGAAATCGAAAAACGCGAACCGGAATCCAAGTGATTTCAAGGAGAATGAAAATGGCAATACGCATTGACGGAAAAAACATTGCAAAACAGGTAAGAGAAGAAATCGCTGCCGAAGCGTCGGCATTTGGGAAAAAACACGGTTTTATGCCCGGGCTTGCTGTGGTGATCGTGGGAGACGATCCTGCGTCGCACGTCTATGTCCGAAATAAAGCGCGTGCCTGTGAGGAGGTTGGATTTTATTCCGAAACACACGAACTTCCTGCTGAAACAACACAAGAAGAGCTGGAAAATCTCATAGACTGTCTTAACAGGGACGGTAAAATCCATGGGATTTTGGTTCAGCTTCCGCTACCGAAACATCTGGACGAGGAGAAAATCCTGTTGCGAATTGACCCTTCCAAGGATGTTGACGCTTTTCACCCGTACAATGTCGGCAGGATTATGCTCGGCAATCCCCGGTTTCTTCCTTGCACGCCGGCGGGAATCATGGTGCTTCTGGAACGCTCGGGGATTTCGATTGACGGGAAAAAGTGTGTTGTCGTGGGGCGATCCAATATTGTGGGGAAGCCTATGGCGATGCTCTTGCTTCATGCAAACGGTACCGTAACGATCTGCCACAGTCATACAAAGGATCTTGCCGCGGTTTGCCGTGAGGCGGATATTCTGATCTGTGCTATCGGAAAAGCAGAATATTTCGGTGCGGATATGATAAAACCGGGGGCGGTTGTAATTGATGTCGGTATGAATCGTAACCGTGAGGGAAAACTGGTAGGGGATGTTTGTTTTCCGGAAGCGGAACCGATTGCATCTTATATTACTCCCGTTCCGGGCGGTGTGGGTCCCATGACCATTACCATGCTGATGAGGAATACACTGACAGCGGCAGAACAGAAAGATGAGACAAAATGAACGATACTTTTACTGTGGAAATTGCGGGAATTGTTATCGGGATTCAACATCGCTATGAATATGTGAAAATGTTGTGTCGGGATTACATAACCGACCGAAAACCGGATTTTGTTGTATCGGCAGAAGATTCAGAGATTGATCGCGAGTTGCGCGACGGCGGTGTTTGCGCGCCGCGCTCTTATGCCGAGGCAACCTGCCTGCATCGACAGATTGCTTGCCGCCTTTCGGAATACGATGCATTTCTGCTTCATTCGGCGGTTATTTCCTGTGAAGGTCGCGGATATGCCTTTGCTGCCCGAAGCGGTGTCGGAAAAAGCACCCATATCGCATTGTGGAAAAAGAATTTCGGAGATCGCGTGCAGATCGTTAACGGCGATAAACCGATTGTTCGTATGAAAAACGGTTTATTTTATGCTTATGGAACGCCGTGGAGAGGTAAGGAAGGGCAGGGTCTCAATATTTCCTGTCCGCTTAACGCAATCTGCTTTTTGGAACGCGGAAAAGAAAATCGGATTCGCGCTGCAGAGAAGGAAGAAATTCTTTCACGACTGTTTTTGCAGGTTTTTCTGCCTCCGGATGCGACAGGTGCCGTGAAAACATTGGAGCTGATTGATACCTTGATCCGTAAGACGGATTTTTACGTTTTGTCTTGTAATATGGAGAAAGAAGCTGCCGATGTTGCCTATATCGGAATGACCAATAACCTACAGAAAGGGAATCAAAAATGAAAGTAAAAAACGGATTTATTGTGCGTGAAGTGGCAGGATCGCAGATTGTGATAGCTGTCGGAGAACGGGCTAAAGAGTTCAGTGGAATTATTCGATTGAATGAAACGGGATTGTTTCTTTGGAATTGCCTTTCTGAGGAAACCAATGTTGAAAAAATGGTTGAGGCGTTAACGAGTGAATACGAAGTCGGAAAAGATGAGGCACAAAGAGATATAGGAATTTTTGTGAAAACTTTGGAGGATGCCGGAATACTGGAAAAATAAATTTTCGGAAAAACAAAAAAGTATTGACAAAATATCCAAAATGTGATAATATAGTTATCGTTACCGTATTATGAGGTTGTGACAGATTGCATAATAGAGTTTTTGAAAATAATAAAGGGGTTCCGCTATGAAAAATTACAACAAAAATTATCCGCTCAACAAAGTGGAGCCGGTTTCTTCCATCAAGGAATTGATGGAACTGGCAGTCAAGGAAGCAGGAGATCGGATTGCGTTTCGGTACAAAGATGACAAAGATATTGTGGATATTACCTATCGTCAGTTTTCTGACGAGACGATGTATCTCGGTACTGCACTTTCCGACTTGGGCGTGGCAGATCGGCATATTGCTATGGTTGGTGTCAACAGTTATAAATGGGTTGTCACGTACCTTACGGTGCTGAAGAGTGCAGGGGTGTATGTTCCGATTGATAAGGAAATGATTCTCGGCGATATGCTCAATATTATCAATGACAGTGACAGTGAAGTGCTTTTTTATTCCGAGAAGTATGAAGAGGGACTTCTTTCTTCGACAGACAAAATGCCGAAAATAAAATATCTGATCGGTCTTGACAGAAAAGAAGATTCCGCTGATGGCAAGATTCTTTCTTTTGAAAAACTGTTGGAAAAAGGAAAGACGCTTTATGCGGGAGGAGACCGTCGTTACGCAGACATGACAAGCGATCCGATGGCACTGAAGCTGTTGGTTTATACGTCGGGTACTACGGGAACTGCAAAGGGCGTAATGCTTTGTGAGCATAATCTGGTAAGCTGTGTGTATTACGGACTTCAGGTTTCCACCGTGTATGATACCAGTCTTTCGGTTTTGCCATATAATCATACGTATGAGGCGGTGGCGGGACTTCTTGTTTCGCTTCATCATCATTCCACCATCTGTATCAATGACAATCTTAAAAATGTCTTGAAAAACCTGAACCTTTTCAAACCGGATTTTGTGTATGTGGTTCCTGCTTTTGCCGAGGTTTTCTATAAGAAAATCTGGTCAAATGCCAGAAGTTCTGGAAAAGAAAACGGACTGAAGGCTCTTATTAAAGTCAGCAACGGACTTCGCAAGGTTGGAATTGATCTTCGGAAAAAGATGTTTGCAACCATTCATAATGCTTTCGGGGGAAATCTGAAAAAGATTGTCTGCGGCGGTGCTCCCATACGCGCCGAAATCGGAACATTCTTTGATTCGATCGGTATTGATCTGATTAACGGTTACGGAATTACCGAGTGTTCGCCTCTTGTCAGTGCCAACCGGGACTACTTCAATGATTGTGCCACGGTCGGAGTGCCCCTTCCGTGCTGTCAGATCCGGATTGATGAACCGGACGAGGACGGAAACGGCGAGATTTGCGTCAAAGGTGACATCGTGATGCTTGGCTATTATAAGCAACCCGAAATGACCGATGAAGTTCTGGAACCGAACGGTTGGTTCCACACCGGGGACTATGGCAGACTCAATGAAAAAGGACAACTTTTGATTACGGGTCGGAAAAAGAATCTGATCGTTCTTGCCAACGGAAAGAATATTTTCCCCGAGGAGATTGAGGGATATATTCAGGCACTTCCGTATGTTGGTGAAGTTGTTGTTTATGGACATAAGGACGATTTCGGTCAGGAAGTTGCTTTGTATGCCGAGGTGTATATGCCGGCGGAAAAGCTCGCGGAATATCATGTAACAAATCCCGCTGAACAGCTTAAGAAGGATGCAGCTGTTGCTTTTGAAGGACTTCCGGAGTATAAAAAGATTGCCAAATTCATTCTTCGCGAAAATGAATTTGAAAAAACCACGACCAATAAAATTCGGCGTAATAAAATCGTAAAACAGTGAGACAAACGCAAGAAACGCCTTGGAACACGTAAAGTTCCAAGGCGTTTTGTGATATTTATATGATTACAGGTCGATTTTCTGAAAGCGTTGGATGGAGATACGCAGAGAGAGAAGTGTGGCGACGACATAGACAACAATGCCGCAGGCAAGAACAATACATTGGATTGGAGCAAAACCCGTTGCATTCAGACCTTCCAACCCCGGGATATGATGGAGAATTTCCCCGATGCCGATCATAAGAAAAACAAAGATTGCGGCACTCAAAAAGGGATTTGCGATTTTATAAGCAGTCTTGAAGAATCCGCCAAGAAAGAAAATGTTGAAAATGGAATAAACCAAAAGAACATAGCCGAGATAGGCAAGATTGGCATTCATCATCGGATTGGAAATATAGGGCGTTGCGTTGGAGAGGAGTGTCATGCGAAGAACGGTGAGAATTGTCATCAGCAAAAATGCGATGAACTGAATGAAAATCGTAAAAATATATTTGGAACGAACCACATCGCTTTTGGCAACCGGCAGCATGGCGGTGTAGAGTGTGTCATTGGCTTCGCGTGCAGATTGAAAGGTTTGAAACACGCCGAAACAAACAAAGAATGCTCCCACGAGGATCGGGTAGCCGGGAATCAATGTCATAAGTGAAAATGCGATAAACAGGGAAGAAAGTGCGGAAGCGGTCAGTTTTGTTTCCTTCATCAGAAGATTTTTCATTATTCTGCCTCCTTTTCGATACGAAGCATGATGTCTTCAAGATTTCCGCCCCACAAACCCGGATAAAGTTATCTTTGCGTTCCGAGGCAATGATTTTGCCGCGTCTGATGTAAGTGATGCTGTTGGCACAACGGTCGAGATCAGAGGTGATATGTGTGGAAAACAGGATGGCAATTCCTTCTGCGGCAAGATCGGAAAAGACTTCAAGCAGATCGTTGCGCGATACGGGATCCAATCCGCTTGTCGGTTCATCGAGAAGCAGGAGCTCGGCGTGATGCGACAAGGCGATGGTAAGGTTGAATTTTACCTTCATGCCCTCGGAAAGTTGCTTGGGACGTTTGGTCTCATCCAAGGAGAAGCGATCCAAATAGGAGCGATATGCTTTCTCGTCCCAGTTTGGATAGAAGGTACGGGTGGTTGCAACAATTTCTTTCAGTTGTTTCATGGGGTAATAGTTTACACCGCCCGAGGCATAACCGATTCGTTGTTTGATTTCCTGCTCGTGCTTTTCCCATGACATTCCGAAAAATTCGATTTTTCCGCTTGTCGGGTGTACCAAATTCAGAAGTGATTTGAGCGTGGTGGTTTTTCCCGCGCCGTTTCTGCCGATAAATCCCATGATTTCACCGGACTGCATGGTGAAACTGACATTGTTCAGACAAAAAGTGGGGTATTGCTTGCAAAGATTATCTACGGACAGTACCGTACTCATGGTTGATTTCCTCCGTTTCGTTGTTTTTTGCAATAAGACAGATAAGAGTGATATTCCTCGCTTATCATACGGCTGATGGTTTCTTTGTCCCAAGGAACGTAGTTTGTAGCGATCATTGTGGCAATTCCGTGAACAAATATCCACATTTTCATGTGAAAATCATAGGCACTTTTTTCGTCAAAGCCGTGGCTTTGCATTAAAAGAGCGATTATGTCGCGGATTTCATCTTTGTTGGTATCGAGATTTTCTCCGCGTCTGTCTCGCATAAAGAGGAGTTTGAATAGTTCGGTCTCTTCTTTGGCAAACAGAATATATGCCATTCCGCTTCCTTTGTAGGCGGGCAGAGAGGGGTCTTTCATTCCTTTTTCAATATAAGAGCGATAAATTTCCTGAGCAGATCGAATGACATCATTCCGAAGTTCCGTCATGTTGTTGTAATTGCTGAAAATCGGTTGTGTGGAACAGTTCAGTAATGTGGCAAGTGCGCGTGCATTCAGCATATCTGCGCCTTTACTTCGAACAATTGTCAATGCTGCTTTGATAATGTCTGCTTGTGTAATTTTTGCTTTTGGCGGCATATGTCCCTCCGTTATATAACAGTTGATATATAACGTATGATATTATACATTTTGAAAGAGGCATTGTCAAGGGGGAAAAAGAAAATTTATTTTGGCAATTGCAAAAAACAGAAAAATCTGTTATGATTAAGAAAAGGGAGGCGATAAGAAGTGACCGAAACGCAAATGAAGGTTTATGAATACTTATTAAAAATTCCGAAGGGGAAAGTTGTTACTTACGGTCAGATTGCCGCGTATCTTGGAAATCCCCGTATGGCACGCGTGGTCGGAAATATTCTTCATGTCAATCCGGCACCCGACACATATCCTTGCTTCCGCGTGGTGAACGCCAAGGGCAGACTTGCGACAAATTTTGGAATTGGCGGCACGGAAGAACAAAAACGCCGGTTGGAAGCCGATGGAATTGAGGTGGAGGGGGATTTTGTAGATCTTCGACGTTACCTTTGGTACGGAAGTCCAACCGTGTAATGGAATTTACAAAATAGGCTTGATTTCGGAAATCGGATATGGTATACTGTAAAAAAAGAAACGGCGGGAAACAGCTCGCTGTTTCTACTTTGTAAGGACGGTGATAAGCGGTATGAATCCCAATGGTGATATTCGGGTAAAAAGCTCGGTGTTTGAAAAATTGGAAAACTTCTGGTATCATTATAAATGGCGGACGATTGGGGTTCTCTTTCTTGCCGCGGTGCTTACAATCTGTATTACGCAATGTTGTAGGCGTGAAAAGTCGGACGTTGTCGTTCTTTATGCCGGACCGTATTGCTACAGCGGCACGGAATTTGATCAGGTTAAAGAGGAGCTTAACCGTGTGTTACCTGCCGATTATAATGGTGACGGAAAAAAACTGACGGGACTTGTCACTTATCAGGTGATGACAGAGGAACAACTGACAGAATACCAAAACCGGGTCGGTCTTATTGATACCTCGTATTTTACGGGACAGGCAAGCAGTTATTCCAATTATATTATGACCGGTGAGTGTGCCATTTTGATTCTGGATGAGAGCCTGTATCAAAAATTGGCGGATGCCGGGCGTTTGCGCGATCTTCGGGAAGTGTTTCCCGATCTTCCGTCGTCGGCAATCGGACCGTATGGGATAGACTTTACCAAAACGGCACTTTATCGGGATTCCGACCAGCTTGGTAGTTTACCGGAAGGTACTGTTCTCTGCCTTTTGCGTCCCTATGTGATGGGGAACACAGGAAAAGCGGGCGAATATGGCAATATGACAGCGATGTTTGCGGCAATGGCAAAGGATTGATATATTGATATGAGACTGGACAAATTTCTTACCGCCACAGCGACAGCCAGTCGAAGTGAGGCGGCAAAGATGATTCGTCGGGGCGGCGTATTGGTCGATGGCAAGGTGGCAACAAGCCCCGCCATGCAGATCGTTCCCGAAACAAGCAGAGTGGAATATGACGGGCGTACCGTTGTCTATCGAAAATTCATTTATATCATGCTGAATAAGCCGCAAGGATATGTCAGTGCAACGGAAGACGGACGCGATAAGACAGTTTTGGAGCTTCTCCCCGAGAAATTGCGTCGTTTGGATTTGTTTCCCTGCGGACGGCTGGACAAAAACACCGTCGGATTGATGCTGTTGACCAATAATGGAGAACTGGGGCATCGGCTTCTTGCTCCGAAAAGCCATGTGACAAAATGCTATGTTTTTACGGTGGAAAAGCCTCTTTCGGATGCCGATGTGGAGATCCTCGAAAACGGTGTGACAATTTCGGGCGGATATGTAACCAAGCCGGCATCGGTTGTTACGAACGGGGATTGTCTTGGCGGCACGATTGCTATAACAGAGGGAAAGTACCATCAAATCAAACTGATGATGGAAGCGGTAGGCAATAAAATTCTTACACTTGGACGTATTTCCTTCGGTCCTCTTGTGCTTGACGAAACTCTTGCTGAGGGAGAATGGCGTTTTTTAACCGAAACGGAAATACAGAAACTGGAATCAAACGGAAGGAATTGAGAAATAAATGGACATTCTTAAAACATTGGCGACAGAATTCAATTTGAAGGAAGAACAGGTGAGCGCGACGGTCGGGCTGATTGATGCCGGAAACACGATCCCGTTTATTGCGCGTTATCGGAAAGAAGTAACAGGAAGTCTTGACGATACGGTCTTGAGAGATCTTTTTGATCGTCTGACCACGCTTCGGAATATTGAAAAAAGGAAAGAGGAAGTCAGAAACCTGATTGCGGCACAGGAAAAACTGACCGACGAAATCAGCCAAGCAATTGACAATGCAAAGACCGTGACCGAAATCGACGACATTTACCGCCCGTTCCGCCCGCACAGAAAAACGCGTGCATCGGTAGCCAGGGAGAGAGGTTTGGAAGGTTTGGCGGAATTGCTTATGAAGCAGTTGCCCGAGTACGATCCGTCATTGGAAGAACAGGCGGCGACGTATATCAATGAGGAAAAGGGTGTTTCTTCTTCCTCCGAGGCACTTGCGGGTGCTATGGATATTATCGCGGAGGATGTATCGGATAATGCGGAATTTCGCAAAACCATTCGTTCGTTGACCTTTGATTACGGATTTCTTGTTTCCAAGGGAACAAAAGAGGAGGAATCGGTTTATTCACCTTACTATGAATATAATGAAAAACTGAACAAAATTCCGCCGCATCGCATACTTGCCGTCAATCGTGGCGAAAAAGAAGAATACTTGAAGGTTTCGGTTGAAATTGATCCTTCCATTGTGCTGAATTTTCTGTATAATCAAGTGATGGAGAATCTTTCCAGTCCTGCGGCACACTATGTTTCGGATGCCATTACGGACAGTTATGAGAGACTGATTGCGCCGTCGGTGGAGAGGGAAATACGGTCCGATCTGTTCGACAACGCTTGTGAAGGAGCCATTAAACTGTTTGCGGATAATCTCAAACACCTTTTGATGCAGCCGCCGCTTAAGGGGAAAACGGTTCTCGGATTTGATCCCGGATATGTTAACGGGTGTAAGACGGCTGTGGTCGATAAGACGGGAAAGGTTATCGATACTGCCGTTGTGTACCCGACAACCAAATCGCAATCCCGTATTGAAGCGGCAAAGGCAACTCTCAAAAAGATGCTCCTTACTCATAACGTGGATGTTATTGCCATCGGGAACGGTACCGCCTCCAAAGAGAGTGAGCTTTTTATTGCGGAACTTCTCAAGGAGATCGACCGTGATGTCAAATATATCATCGTCAGCGAAGCCGGAGCATCTGTTTATTCGGCATCCAAGCTCGCCGCAGAGGAATTTCCGGAGTTTGACGTTATGCAACGGTCTGCCGTTTCCATCGGAAGGCGTTTGCAGGATCCGCTTGCGGAACTTGTCAAGATTGAGCCGAAAGCCATCGGAGTCGGACAGTATCAGCATGATATGAAGCAATCGCGGCTGGACAGCGCACTTGGTGGTGTGGTCGAGGATTGTGTTAACAGTGTAGGGGTTGATATCAATACGGCATCTTATTCGCTTCTTTCGTATATTTCGGGCATCAGTGCGACGATGGCGAAGAACATTGTCGGATACCGCGAGGAAAACGGAGAATTTACAACACGTGCTCAAATTCTCAAGGTGCCGAAAATCGGGAAAAAGGTGTTTGAACAGTGCGCCGGGTTCCTGCGCGTACCCGGAGGAAAGAATGTTTTGGATAATACCGGAGTACATCCCGAATCGTATGCGGTGGCAGAAAAACTGATTGCAAAATTCGGTTATACGGACGAGGATGTTACGGCAGGGAAACTCCGTATGCTTCGCTCCGAAGCAGAGAAATACGGTATTAAAAAGCTATGTGAGGAACTGGAAGTCGGAGAGCCGACGCTTTTGGATATGATCGGAGAACTGGAAAAGCCGGGAAGAGACTTGCGTGATACGCTTCCGCCTCCTGTTCTGCGGGACGACGTTCTCGGCATAGAGGATCTGAAACCGGGTATGAAATTAACCGGAACCGTTCGGAATGTAATTGATTTTGGTGCGTTTGTTGATATTGGAGTGCATCAGGACGGGTTGGTTCACATTTCTCAGATGGCGGACAAGTTTGTCAAACATCCTTCGGATGTCGTGTCGGTCGGCGATATTGTTACGGTTCGCGTTCTGGATGTGGATGTCAAGAAAAAGAGAATATCTCTGACTATGAAATCGGAAATGTGATTTACCTTTTTTTGAAAATAAAGAGGAAAGGCACGAAGAAAATCCCCGTTATTCATAATTTGTTTTTCTTAGTTGTGCAATATAACCAAAACCAAAACCGAAATTTTGGAGAAATAACATCTTTTCTTTTTTAGGATTTTTTGCTATAATATATGTTGTTGATTCGTAGATAAATATCGTGATATAAATTCAAGGAGGATTATCCGAATGGCAAGTTTGTCATTAAAGCACATTTACAAAAAATATCCCGGTGGAGTTACGGCGGTTTCCGATTTTAACCTTGAGGTTAAGGATAAGGAATTCCTTGTTCTTGTCGGACCTTCCGGCTGCGGTAAATCCACGACACTGCGTATGATTGCAGGTCTTGAGGAGATTACAGAGGGCGAGCTTTTCATCGGTGATCGTCTTGTTAACGATGTTGCACCGAAGGACAGAAAAATCGCCATGGTGTTCCAGAACTACGCTCTGTATCCTCATATGTCTGTTTTTGAGAACATGGCGTTTGGTCTGAAACTGAATAAGACACCTAAGGAAGAGATTAAGCGCAGAGTAGAAGAGGCTGCCAGAATTCTGGACATTACTCACCTTCTCGACAGAAAGCCGAAGGCTTTGTCCGGCGGTCAGAAACAGCGTGTTGCACTCGGACGTGCTATCGTGCGTAATCCCGCAATCTTCCTGTTGGATGAGCCGTTGTCCAACTTGGATGCAAAACTGCGTGCTGCCATGAGAACCGAGTTGACAAAACTGCATAATCGTGTCGGTACAACATTTGTATACGTAACGCATGACCAGGTTGAGGCTATGACCATGGCTACCAGAATCGTCGTTATGAAGGACGGTCTGATTCAGCAGGTTGACACTCCTCAGAATCTTTATGATAGCCCTGTCAATATTTTTGTTGCAAGTTTCATTGGTACTCCTCAGATGAACCTCATTAAGGGAACTCTTGAAAAGAAGGGTGAGGATGTGTTCTTTAACTTTGAGAACAATTCCATCAAACTTCCCGCCGAGAAGGCAAAGAATCCCGCTCTTGCCGATTATATTGGCAAAGAAGTAATTGCCGGTCTTCGTCCCGAATGTATTCATGACTCTCCCATGCAGATTTCTGCGCTTGAAGAAAGCACAATTGAGGCGTTTGTGGATGTCACCGAGCTTATGGGGGCTGAGATTTACCTCTACCTTAACATTGGCGAGACAAACATGATTGCGCGCGTCTCCTCGCGTTCAACTTCACGTGCAGGGGATACAATCAAAGTGGCTCTTGATACTTCGAGACTTCATATCTTTGATCAGGACACAGAGCGTTGCATCATTCACTGATGCCAATAAAGGTATAATAGTGTCTCAAAGGAAGATGTGTTCTTTCTGAGCGGTAGCCGCGCGAATCCTCAATAAGGTTTTTCATTTGAATCAAGATTACAGCTCTCCCTCTGTCGTATCGCAGAGGGAGAGTTTTGTTTCGGACAAATCTGAATTGAAATTGAGAATGACATCTGTAAAATCAGAAACAGAGAAAAGCGGGAGCAGCGAAGGATACCCATTCGAAGATAAGGTATAATATTTTTCGCAA
>CAKSSY010000023.1 GCA_934489945.1 uncultured Eubacteriales bacterium | reverse complement strand
GGGTTACACCTGTGGGACAGTTTTTTACGATTGTTCCCACGGGTGTTTTTTATCCCCGGACGGAACAATTGAGAACTTGTATGTGACATAGAGTTATCGGTATCTGTATTTGTCGGAGGTAACTGTTATGAAGCAAAAAATGAAAAAAAGAGAAGTGGCGGGCAACGAGAAAAAAATTGCCATGCGTGTTTCGGTTGTCAGCATCGTAATCAATTTGATTTTGTCGTTGTTCAAATTTCTGGCGGGAATTTTTGCCGCTTCGGGAGCTATGATCTCGGATGCCGTTCATTCGGCTTCCGATGTGTTCAGCACGATTATTGTCATGATCGGCGTTTCTATTGCCGACAAAAAATCCGATCGCGAACATCCTTATGGACATGAACGTATGGAGTGTGTCGCTTCTATTCTTTTGGCAATCGTTCTTGCCATTACGGGCATCGGTATCGGTATTACCGGGGTACAAAACATTTTTGGAGCAGGATCGGATGAGTTGAAAGTGCCGGGATTGCTTGCGCTTATTGCCGCCATCGTGTCCATTGCCGTAAAGGAATGGATGTACTGGTATACGCGCTTTGCTGCCAAGAGAATCAATTCGGGGGCACTGATGGCGGACGCATGGCATCATCGTTCGGATGCGCTTTCTTCGGTTGGTGCGCTGATCGGTATTGCCGGAGCGCGGCTCGGATTGCCGATTCTTGACCCGATTGCCAGTCTTGTTATTTGTGTTTTCATTGAGAAAGCCGCATTGGATATTTTCCGCGACTCGGTAAACAAGATGGTTGACAAATCCTGTTCGGACGAAGTTGTGAATACCATGAGGGAAATGATTCTATCACAAAAAGGGGTGATCGGTATTGATGCCCTTCGGACGCGTCTCTTTGGTTCTCGCATTTATGTTGAGGCGGAAATTACCGCCGAGAGCAGTAAAACATTGACCGAGGCACACGAAATTGCCGAGGAAGTTCACCGTGCGATTGAAACCGCTTTTCCGAACGTCAAGCACTGCATGGTTCATGTCAGTCCGGCGGAGGATGAAGAAATAAAAAAGAACGATGTCTGACGCAAGGATGCACCCCCCAATTGCGTAAAAAAGAAAAACGGCGGTGAAAAAACTCAAAAAGAGTTTTTTCACCGCCGTTGATATTGCCATTTTGCTGTCAAAGTGATCCGGAAATCAAAAAATGACAGACAAAAACGATAATCACGTCCACTGTCGAAATCCCGATTGGCATTAAACTCAATCTTTTTAACAGCCCCTTTACAGATTACAGTGCGGTTTGTGTATCGTTTGGGTCGCCATTGCGGGCGAGATCGTATTCTTTTGACCAATCAAGGTCCCGATAGGGAATACCTCTCTCATCCTTTTTGATCCAGTCGAGAAGCATATCCAACATTTCTTCTGTCCATGTATTTTTATCGATTTGTGCGGTTGTGAATTTGTTTTGCGCGATCATTTCAAAGCCGAAATCATCCTTGACGTGCGTTTTTGCCGCACCGTCCACCACATCCGCCACCAGATGAGACGGAATGAACAGCACACCACCGCCTGCACCGAAAACAATGTCACCGGGGAGGCAGACCGCACCTCCGAAATTGGTAACGGTGTTAAAACCGGTCATAATAAATTCGCGAATGGGAGTCGGGTCAATTCCGCGATAGTAGACCTGCACACCTTCCACTTTTTTCATCTGTTCCACATCGCGGATTCCACCCCAGATTACGGCTCCACCGGTTTTGGTTTTGGTCTTGATGGCGGTGGTCAGATTTCCGCCGAGGAAGGTCCCCTTGTAGATTTTGTCATACATATCGGCAACCACTACATCTCCTTCTACAAGGCTGTCAATCACCCACTGGTTGTAGTTGCCTTTTCTCCCCTCTTCGGCTCCTTTTTGGAACATCACGTCATGCAGATCGGGACGGGTGGGACAGAAGTTACAGGTTACGGCCCTGCCGACCAGTTTTCTGCCGTCGTCATGAAGTGCATACAGCGGGTTCACACCGCCTCCCACAAACTGGTTTTCATATCCCAAAACGAAAATGGGCTTCCAGACTTCCTCCAAGGTCATTTTATGTAGTTCATGCAGGTATTTATCCGGAACATAGGGACGACCATCGTCCATTCTGTCGCCCTTCCACAGGGGGGTAAGAGCGATAATCTCTTCTTTGTCGTTAAAATTCATATCAATTTCCTTTCTGCATTCGCAAAGCGACGCACTTTGTTTTCAGTTTTGTGTTTCACCGTATTTTTCGGGCAACAACGTAAACGCATAATACAGGGACCAATCCTGATCGTTCGCAAAGTTGTCGTAAAATGCCCCCTCATTTTGTCCAATTGCGCGATGTTTTACTTGGCGTGACGGGTCGGAAGAATATGCGACAACTTCCTTTGGATACAAATAACCGCATGAACCGAAGCCTTGTCTGTCGTACACACAGCAACATCCCAACAAAATCTCGCGTATGAGACGGCTATGTTTACGTGTATGGAAAATCTTGTCATAAAAGAAATAAAACTCGGCGGTGTTGGCGCAAAGCCATTGCGGGAAGGTATCGCCGTAAAGTTTTGAGCCGCCGAACCAATACAGATCCCAATAGCGAACCGCCATGCCGTAGCAGTGAAAATCCGGTTGAAGTGCGTAGAAGTTTCCGATAATGTCGGACAAATCCTCCAACGGTGCCAAATACTTTTTGTCATTTGTCAATTGATAAGCGTTCATCAAGATGACCCCCATCATGCTCATCATGCCGTTGGCGCAACTGACTTCCGGGGATACAGAACGAGTACGGCGTTCCGCAATCGAATCGGCGTGTTTCAGATAACCCGAGAGCAGAGTCCGATATTGGGAAACGAGCCCTTCTTTTTTCAGGAACGGCAACAAACGGTGTACTTCCACATGAGACTCCATGTTTTCACCGCCGATGTCATAATAGTGAATCATAATATCGGCAGCCGTTTTTAATGCCGTAAGATCGTGGTTCCAACGGAAAAATTCAAAATAAAAAGTCGAAACCCAAGGATAATTGTAAAGCCGTTTTCTGGAATCTGCAACTCCGTTTTTTACCTCGCCGGTTTTCACATTTACGATTTCCCGCTCCAAAAAATCACGATACAGCAATATGGATTTCTCGCAGAACGGATTCGGCTTGCGTTGTAGCGCAAGTGCAACCGTAACGCCCATGGCGAGACGTTCACGGGCGGCATTGTGATCCGGAAAATCCGATTCGCAAATCAGACGATCGGTTGTTTTGTCATAAATCAGGTAGGCTCCGTAAAGGGGGCTTTCCGTATCGGTGCATTGTTGTTTACGACAAATAAATTCCGCTCTGTTTTTCAGAATTTGCGGCAAGGGCGGTAAAACCTGCATGGCAAGACGGGTGTTTTTTTCGTTTACCGAAACGGTGATCTGGTATTCGCCCGGTTTTTCCGGTTTCAATTGTCCGTATGCAGTTGTCCCCTTGATGGTCATCGGAACGTGGCGGTCTTCACAGAGAACGGTCAGGGAAGTAATGGGGGTGACAGTGTGTACCGTTATTTGTGTCGATTCTCCCGGCAACAGAGAATAGGAATCCAAAGAACAATACGATCCGCTTTTTTCGGGGCGTCTTTTTACAAATCGGCAACTGAACTGAAAACAGGTTTGTTCGCCCAGTTTTAGAGATTGTGTCGTGGGGAAAAGCCAGAACTGCCCCCTGTCACAAGAGGCGTTGTCGTGTCTGACAATATCTACTGACAGCCCATAGCTCGAAAAACTGCCCTTTTCTGCGCGGACAAAGAGGTAGGGTGGCTTTCCGCAAAGCCGCATCGAATAAAGATAGGTAATATCTTCACCTGTGAAAATATGAGTGTTGCAGCGGGTAAAAAGCATATCGGGTTGTTTGTCAAAATAGCAGTTGCCGGCATAAGAAACGGCACCAAAGTCCTGTCCCAAAGTGACGGTATTCGGGGTTGGGTTTGAAAAAATGTAAGTTTCCACATATTTTTCGGCAAGCAGTTTTCGGCGGATTTTCAGTTGAATTCCTTCGGTGCTTTGTGCAAGCACCTCGACACCGTTCTTTGTCTTTTTACAACTTTGGAAGGAAAAGCCGCGCACTTCGCCGGTCTTATAGTACGGAGAAATCCAGTTCATTTTCAGCGGATCACTCGGGTCTTTTATACAATTCGGCAAACCGCAAGCGTCCCATTCCACAAGCAAATTTTGTTTTTTCATGACGCCTCTTCCTCACGAAATTTGAAAAATTTATGATAGATTTTCTTTATTGTACAATGTCAGATGGTTTTTGGAAATGCGGAATGAGATGTTTTTTTTATAAAAAAAGATGTTTTTTCTTGTCAAAAGAATAAAAATGTGGTATACTTCAGAAAAGAGGAGAAGTGCCTATGGAAACAGAATGGAATCCTACGATTCTTGATATTGATTTCGTCGTGGAACGAACTTACGAAGCCGGCGACAGCTACGGTGTCGCCGGCAGAACTTCCTGCCGCTTGGTTTTTATTCCCGACGGCGATGCTACACACATTTTTCCTTCCGGTAAGACGGCAACCTATGCCGGAGACGTTCTTTTTTTGCCGCCTGCCAATGACCATACCGTAGAAGTGGGCAAAAGCGGGTATCATTTTATTACGGTTTCCTTTTCCGTGTCTCCCTGTGCCGTGCCGGACGACCTTTTTCCGATTGCTTCACTGCACGATCCCGGTCTTTTATACCTGTTTTCGTCCATGTACAAGGCATATGAAGCCAAAGATACGGGTTGGCAGATGGAAGTGAAGTCTGCTGTTTATGCCTTGCTTTTTCGCTTTGCCTCCGAGCGGAACCGTTCGCATGAGCAGGAGCGAAAATTAAGTCATACCATTGCCTACATGAAGGAAAATTACGCCAAAAAACTGACGCTGGAGGAGTTGGCACAAGTCAGCGGTTATAGCATTCCTCATTTCAAGAAGCTGTTCCGAGACGAAACCGGCTCATCTCCCATCCGCTATCTCAACGACTTTCGTATCGGACGTGCGAAAGACCTTCTCGGTTCCGGACTTTTTTCTGTCCAGGAGGTTGCCGCCGTCTGTGGATTTGAAAATGTCTACTATTTCTCCAATGCCTTCAAAAAACAGACCGGTATTTCTCCCAAACATTATCGGAAATAGAGGACAGAGAAGTGATTGGCAGAGACTTGGGAATCTATTCTGTTGGATTTTCTACAAAAAAAGGAACTGTAAAAAACGTCGTTTTTACAGTTCCTTTTTTTATTTGAGCATAGCGGCAAGAATATCTTTTGCTGCTGCCAGTGCATCGGTTGTTTTTTCGGTATCGCGTCCGCCCGCCATGGCGTTGTCGGGACGTCCGCCGCCTTTGCCGCCCGTTACAGCAGCGACTGTACCGACCAGCTTACCTGCGTGCGCTCCTGCCGCCACGGCGTCTTTTCCCGCAACCGCGAGGAAGTTCAGTTTGCCGTCTGTGTTCAATGCAATCACGGCAACCATATCGGGGAAACGTGCCTTGATTTCATCGGCAAGGCTTCTTGCCACATCGAGTTGCATTCCGTCAAATTCCACGGCGGAGAGTCGAATCTTTCCGATGTTGACTGCCTTTGCGGAAATCTCATCCAGTTTAGAGGAGGCGAGTTTGGCGGAAAGACCGTCCAATTCCTTCTTCATGGCGGAAAGTTCGCTCTGAAGTGCTGAAGCACGCTTTACAATGTCTCCCGGATTTGCCGCCTTGAGTTCGTGTGCCGCTTTTTCAATCAAAGCATTTTCATCGGCAATCAGTTTGAGGATACCAAGACCGGTGGTTGCCTCTACGCGGCGGACACCTGCTGCCACCGACGATTCAGATGTGATTTTGAAGAGTCCGACACGCGCCGTGTTGTCAATATGCGTTCCGCCGCAAAATTCCAGAGAGAAGTCTCCCATCTTTACCACACGGACGATTTTTCCGTACTTTTCGCCGAACAATGCCATAGCTCCCAGTTTTTTGGCTTCCTCAATCGGCATCGGAGTCATGGTGATGATTTCGCCGGCAAGAATGTGTTCGTTTACAATGGATTCCACGCGGAAAATCTCATCTGCTGTCATGGGAGCAAAATGGTTAAAGTCGAAGCGGAGTTTGTTTTCGTCCACATAAGAACCTGCCTGCTCTACATGATTGCCGAGAACCTGCCGCAATGCTGCCTGAAGCAGGTGGCAGGCAGAGTGATTCCGCATAATGGCAATTCTTCTTTCGGCGTCAACACACGCTTTCACACTGTCGCCGACGTGAAGAATTCCGTCTGTCATGGTACAGATGTGCAAATACACACCGTCGGTCTTCTTGGTGTCAAGCACCTTTATCGACAACTTGTCCATCGTAATGGTACCGGTATCGCCGACCTGACCGCCGCCTTCGCCGTAGAATGTTGTTTTGTCAAGGATCAGCGTAAATTCGCCTTCGCTTACCTCGTCGACACTTTGGGCACCGTCCTCATTTTCTACGATAATGGCAAGCACACGTGCATTGGTCTCGGTCGCATCGTAGCCGACAAAGTCGGTTTTCGGCATATCCGAAAGCAGGGTCTTGGTTGCATTATCCCAACCGCTGATGTTGCCACGTGCGGAACGTGCCCGATCACGCTGTTCCTGCATCCTCTTTCGGAAGGTCTCTTCGTCCAGATCGAAGCCTTTTTCCGCAACGATCTCACGGGTGAGGTCGATAGGGAATCCATAGGTGTCATAGAGTTTGAAAATACTTTCACCGTCGATCACCTTTTTCCCCTTTGCCCCGGCTTCGTCCATTATGCCGGAAAGGATGGACAGTCCCGCGTCGATCGTAGCATCAAATCTTGTTTCTTCCAGGGCGATTACTTTGAGAATATAGTCCTTCTTATCGCCGAGTTCGGGATATGCACCGATGTTTTCGCCGATTACGACCTCACACAGCCGGCACAGGAATGCGTGGTTGATACCGAGCAGTTTTCCGTGACGGCACGCCCGGCGCAGAATACGGCGCAGAACGTAACCTCTGCCCTCGTTGGAGGGAATGACACCGTCGCAGATCATAAATGTGGCACTGCGGATATGGTCGGTGACTACGCGGATGGAGATGTCATTATCCTTATCGGCACCATAAGTCTTGCCTGCAATTTCGCAGACCGTGTCAAGCAATTTTCTGACCGAGTCGACTTCGAACATATTGTCTACGCCCTGCATGACACATGCAAGACGTTCCAGTCCCATACCGGTATCAATGTTTTTATGAGTAAGCTCGGTGTATGTGCCGTCTCCCATATTATTGAACTGAGAGAACACGTTGTTCCAAATTTCCATATAACGGTCGCAATCACAACCGGGACGGCAGTCCGGTGAACCGCAACCGTATTTTTCACCGCGATCGAAATATATTTCCGAGCAAGGACCGCAGGGACCTGTGCCATGTTCCCAGAAATTGTCTTCTTTTCCGAGGCGTGTAATACGTTCGGCGGGAACTCCTACAACTTTATTCCAAAGCTCAAAAGCCTCTTCGTCCTTTTCATAGACAGACGGCCAAAGTTTTTCTTCCGGAATTTCCAGCACTTTGGTCAGAAATTCCCAAGCCCACGGAATTGCCTCATTCTTAAAATAATCGCCGAACGAGAAATTGCCCAGCATTTCAAAATAGGTGCCGTGACGTGCGGTATGTCCGACGCGCTCAAGATCGGGGGTGCGGATGCACTTCTGACAAGTTGTGACACGATGACAGGGCGGTTCTTCCTCGCCTGTAAAATACTTTTTCATCGGTGCCATCCCCGAATTGATCAGAAGCAGAGACTTGTCATTGATCGGCACAAGAGGGAAGGAAGGGAGGCGCAGATGTCCCTTGCTCTCAAAAAACGAAAGATATTTTTCTCTCAAGTCATTGAGGGATGTCCATTTCATAGTAAAATTTCCTTTCACATAAAAATAAGCTCTCACCTTATTGACATAAGGACGAGAGCATAGCTTCGTGTTACCACCTTATTTTATGTTTTCCTTGCGGAAAGCACCTTTGGGGAAAAGTTTTTCCCGGCGCGATAATGGGCGCACCACTGCCGATTAAGGCAGAATCCCGGGAGAGCTTCACGATCCGTTCTCCGATGTCTTGCACCAACCGACATCTCTCTGTACGGCACCTGACCGCTACTGATTCCCGTTCACATTGATATACTTATCATATCACGTCTATCCCGTTTTGTCAAGGGGGTTTTCGGACTTTTAGGATGCACATTTTGCAAGCTGAGTGCGAAAAATCGTCCGTGTTTAGCGACACCACCTTTTAAGTTTGGCAAAAAATTTTAGCGGTATACCACGGATGTGAATTTTCGGCTGATCAAAGGGTCTGTTAAAAACATCGAGTTTTTTAACAGACCCCAAAAAATGCGGGACTAGATTCCGGTATTTTGGATGCGATGCGATCTTGGTCGTTTTTACCTCTGTGACTTTGTTTTTTTCAATTTTCTTGGCAACAAAACGGCGGCTTTCAGCCGCCGAGACCAAAGTCGTCGGGGTGCAGTGAAGTTTTAAGAGGAATGTTTGTTTTCCGGCAGCATTTTTTTGCGGTTTTCCAAATGCTGTCACAAAAATCAGCCATAAAATTTTTCAAACAACTCGTCGCTTTTTGTTGATGAAATTTCAGATGTGTAGATCGTCACGTTTCCGTTTTTGACCGAAATGTCAATTTGGACATCACAATCCAAGTAATAGACAGTACGACTGTAATCAGCGGGCTTGGCTGAATTGACATATTCAATGAGAGCTTTTGCTGCTTGTACGGTAAAAGGATCTTTATCTGTCGCGCCGATGTGAACAACACCTACGTTATACACGTTCAATATAACCGAACGACCATCCTCTGCGGTAACACGGATGAAGTAGTTAAAGGAATTTTCGTAGTTTTCGGACACAAGTGCCGGACTGCCGAAAACAGTAAGCAATTTTCCCTCGTCGATAGCACTTTCCCTTTGAGATTCATTCTCGCTGAAATCCATGAGATATGAGCCATGAAAGTATTCCAAAGAGTCCAGCGATTCAAATTTGAATTTCATTTCATTCTTCTCCTTACTACAGGGGTTATATCCTGTCACAGTTGTGATAAGAAAACAGATAAACAGATAGGAGAGTATCCTTTTAGCCACAGTGTCGTCTTCCTTTCTGAATGGATTTCATGCCGAGAATGCCGGGGACAAAAGATATCTGATTTTGAGAAAGCGATTCGGGTACCGTCTTGTTTTTACGGCGACATAAATCCGCATACGACTGGGATTTATGGGAATTTTACTCCCACTCCACGGTTGCGGGAGGCTTGGAGGTTATATCGTACGCTACGCGACCGATGGAATGAACCTCATTGGTAATACGGCTACTGGCACGCTCAAGAACCTCATAAGGAATCCGAGCCCAGTCGGCAGTCATGAAGTCATCGGTGGTAACGGCGCGGAGAACAACCGTGTAACCGTATGTTCTTGCGTCTCCCATAACGCCAACACTCCGTGTATCGGTCAAAACCGCAAAATACTGGCTGATCCGGCAATCAAATCCCGCCTTCGCCACTTCCTCACGGAAGATGGCGTCTGCTTCGCGAAGAATATCTGCCTTGGCTTTGGTGATTTCTCCGATAATACGAATGGCAAGTCCGGGTCCCGGGAATGGCTGCCGCCATACAAGGTCGTGCGGGATGCCAAGTTCGGTGCCGACAGCGCGGACTTCATCTTTGAAGAGATCGCGTAACGGCTCTATAATGCCGTCAAAATCTATCACATCGGGCAATCCGCCGACATTATGATGACTCTTGATTGTAGCGGCATCTCCCTTGCCGCTCTCCACGACATCGGGATAAATGGTCCCCTGAACAAGATAGTTGACCTTGCCGAGTTTTTTCGCTTCATCTTCAAAAACACGGATAAATTCCTCACCGATGATCTTACGTTTCTTTTCCGGCTCGGTTACGCTCTCCAGCTTTTTGAGGAAGCGTGCTTCCGCATCGACACGGATCAGGTTCATGTGGAATGTTTTGCGGAAAATTTGTTCGACTCTGTCTCCTTCGTCCTTTCGCAGAAGACCGTGATCGACGAACACACAAACGAGATTATCACCGATCGCGCGATGCAGAAGAACTGCCGCGACCGAAGAGTCGACACCGCCCGAAAGAGCACAAAGCACCTTCTTACCGGCAAGTTCTTTCTTGTATTTTTCGATGGATTCATTGACGAAGTCCGCCATATTCCAGCTTGCGCTGCATTTACAGACTGCAAAGAGGAAGTTGGCAAGGATCTGTTTTCCGTATTCGGTATGGGTAACCTCGGGGTGGAATTGGACACCGTAAAGGCGGCGTTCGTCGTCCGCCATGGCGGCACAGGGGCAATGATCGGTATGAGCAATGACATGGAAGGATGCGGGAACCGTTTTGACGTAATCGGTATGGCTCATCCAGCAGATGCTTTTCTCGGGGACCGCCCCGAAAAGGACGCTATCCGTCTTGGTGAGTTCGATTTTGCCGTATTCGCTGATACTTCCGGCATGACAGATTTCGCCGCCGTCCATATACGCCATGAGCTGGCAACCATAGCAGATACCGAGAATCGGAATACCGAGATTCAGAATGGCGGGGTCGAAATGAGGTGACGTCGATTCATAAACGCTGTTAGGTCCGCCTGTAAAGATAATTCCTTTATAGTTGCCGTTACGGATGTCATCGAGTGTCATTTTGTTGTAGGATTTGATTTCCGCATAGACATGATGGTCGCGCACGCGGCGTGCAATCAACTGATCGTATTGACCACCGAAATCGAGAACCAGAATTTTTTCCATATATTCCCCTTTTCACAAAGAAAGATTGACTTTTGCTTCTTTCACATCGCACAGAAGCGGTGCAAGCCCGGCAAGAAACGCATCGACCTGTTCCGCGCATCTTCCGGTATAGAGTGAAGGATCCAGCACTTGTTCGATTTCCTCCGCCGTCATACCGAACACTCCGGAGGAGGAGAGACGGACAAGAAGGTCGCAGTCCTCACCGTTTTTCATGCGGGCGGTTGCCTGCATGGAACATTCGCGGATAATCTCGTGGAGTTTCTGACGATCACCGCCGCGGCGAACCCCTTCCATCATCAGATTTTCCGTGGCGATGAAGGGAAGATATTCCCGCACCGCTTTTTCGACAATTTTTTCATTGACATGGAGTCCGTCTGTCACGTTTTGTGCGACGCGCAGAATCGCATCGGCACACAGGAAGCCTTCCGGCATGGAAATGCGACGGTTTGCCGAGTCGTCCAACGTTCTCTCAAGCCATTGAACCGAGGCGGTAAGCGGAGCGTTGAGTGCATCGGTCATGAGATAGCGTGCCAGCGAACAAATCCGCTCGCAACGCATGGGATTTCGTTTATATGCCATTGCCGAGGAACCGATTTGGTCCTTTTCAAAAGGCTCTTCTACCTGGCGGTCGTGTTGAAGCAGTCGCAGGTCATTTGCCATGCGGTATGCGCTTTGGGCGACTGAGGACAGACAGTTCAGAATACGGGAATCCTCCTTGCGTGGGTAGGTCTGTCCACAGACCGCGTAAAGGTCGGAAAACCCGAAATCGTCGGCAATGAGACGGTTCATTCTGTCGATTTTTTTACCGTCTCCGTCAAACAGTTCCACAAAGCTGGCTTCGGTTCCCGTTGTTCCGCGGCAACCGAGGAATTTCATACTGTCGATGACGAAGTCGATTTCCTCCAGATCACTCCGGAAGTCCTGCATCCAGAGTGTGGCACGTTTACCGACCGTCACAAGCTGTGCCGGTTGAAAATGAGTATAACCGAGTGTCGGCATTGCCTTATATTTCTCGGCAAAAACCGAAAGATTTTTCAACACGCCGAGAATTTCGGAACGGATATAGCGCAGGGCGTCCCGGTAGAGGATAAGGTCGGCGTTATCGGTGACATAACAGCTTGTGGCTCCGAGGTGAATAATACCTGCGGCACCGGGAGCCGCCTTTCCGTATGTGTAGACATGTGCCATGACATCGTGCCGGACTTCTTTTTCCCGTGCGGCGGCAACTTCAAAATCAATATCGGAAACGTGTTCCTCAAGCTCTCTGACCTGCTCTTCCGAAATCAGAAGTCCCAACGTATGTTCGGCTCGGGCAAGCGAGACCCAAAGCCTCCGCCACGTTTCAATACGGGTTCGGGCAGAGAACAGTTTCAGCATATATTCCGACGCATAACGGGAGGAGAGAGGGGATTCGTAGAGATCTTTCATTTCTCTTTTCGGCTCCTCATCTCATAATAATGCTGTTGCGTTCGGGACCGACGGAGACATATCCAATATGGCAACCGATTGCCTTTTCAATGTATTCCACATATTTTTTTGCCGCTTCCGGAAGCTCCTCCCATTTGCGGACACCCGAAATGTCACATTTCCACCCGTCAAAATATTCTACCACGGGTTTTGCCTCGGAAAGGATGGCGGGGAAAGGAAATTCGTCGATCTGTTTTCCGTTCAGCATATAGTGTGTGCAAACGGGAATTTTATCCATATAGCTGAGAATGTCGAGTTTTGTCAGTGCGATACAAGTAGCTGCCTGTACCTCTACACCGTAACGTGTTGCCACGATATCAAGGGGACCCACGCGACGCGGACGACCTGTTTTGGCACCGTATTCGCCGCCTGCCCGACGGAGTTCTTCCGCCTCTTCGCCGAACCATTCGCAGGTGAAGGGACCTTCTCCCACGCAGGTAGAATATGCCTTCACAACGCCGATGACTTCGTCAATCTTTGCTGACGGACAGCCCGAACCGATGGGAGCATATGCCGCAGTGGTATTGGACGATGTGGTATACGGATAAATACCGTAGTCGAGGTCACGAAGAGAGCCGAGTTGTGCTTCAAACAATATATTTTTGCCCTCAGCATTTGCTTTTTTCAGCATTTCTCCGACGTTGCATACAAACGGAACAATTTTCATGGCATACTCATCAATCCACTGCATCAGTTTTTCCATGGTATACGGTTCGGCACCGTAAACACGGGTAAGTGTCAGATTCTTCCATTCCAGAAGATCGGCGAGATGCGCCTTCAGATGTTCCGGATAGAGAAGTTCTCCGACCATGACGGTTTTCTTCTGGTACTTATCCGAATAGAAGGGGGCGATTCCCTGTTTGGTCGAGCCGTATTTCTTATCGGCAAGTCGTTTTTCTTCCAGTTCATCGAGGTCGCGGTGCCACGGGAGAAGAAGGGAAGCACGGTCACTGATCTTCAGGTTTTCCGGTGTGATGGAAACTCCTTTTTCACGAACGGTTTCAATTTCTTTCCACAGATTTTCAGGATCCATGGCAACGCCGTTTCCGAGGACATTGACCACGTTTTTGCGGAAAATGCCGGACGGGAGCAGGTGCAGGGCGAATTTTCCCTGATCGTTAATCACGGTATGGCCTGCGTTACCGCCGCCCTGATAACGAACAACGACATCATAGTCCTGCGTGAGGAGGTCGACCATACGGCCCTTTCCCTCATCACCCCAATCAATTCCGACAATGGCACAGTTTGACATAACAAATCCTCCGGTTTATTGGTTTTCAGAATAACACCACATTATACCACGTTTTTCGACGTTTGTCAACGTTGACATTCCCGGATTTTGCGGTATAATAGGAGTATTCTTTATATGACAAAGGGGATTTTATGGAATATCGGTATCTTTTTTTTGATCTGGACGGCACTTTGACCGATCCCGCAGAGGGCATTACCAATTCGGTGGCTTTTGCGTTGGAACACTTCGGAATCCATGTTGCCGATCGTCGGATCCTTTTTCCGTACATCGGACCGCCGCTCACGGATGCGTTTACGGAGTTTTCGGGATTGACACGCGGTCAGGCATCGGAGGCGGTCGGATACTTTCGCGAATATTTTGTGTCAAAGGGGATTTTTGAGAATCATCCCTACGTGGGAATCCGGGAGGTCCTCGGCACCCTGCGCGATACAGGCAGAACGTTGGTGCTTGCCACATCCAAGCCTGAGGAATTTGCACGGCAAATTCTTACGGAGTTTCGGCTGGCGGAGTTTTTTACATATGTTTGCGGGGCGACAATGGACGAAAGACGGACAAAAAAGGGAGAAGTGATCGCCTATGCTTTGGATGTTTCGGGAAATCCGAACTCGGAATCGGTGCTGATGATCGGAGATCGGAAGCAGGACGTTCTCGGGGCGCGTGAGAACGGAATGGACTCCATGGGCGTGCTTTACGGATACGGAAGTCGTTCGGAATTGGAAGAGGCGGGCGCGACCTATTTGTGTGAATCGGTGGAAAGTCTTGCACGCAGTATCCTTTCGTGAGGTTTCTGTTTACAACAGGAAAATCCAATAGGTCGGCAAAAACAGGCGGAGTATCCTTGTTGCGGGCAAAAAAGTTCCGATATCGACAAAGAGAGGACAGAGAACGATTGTCAGAAGAAGAACCGGCACGAGGAGCATCTGCAAAGCATCGGCACGCCGGAACACGAGTGGCAGGCATAATCCGAGCAAAGCAAGCAGGATGGCGGTTGCAAGTGCGGGGATCAGTTTGTCGGCAAAGTCGGCTTTCCCGCTGACCAAAGCGGCAACGGGAAAACAGAGAACGAGCACGAGGCTTGTGGTAAGCAGAGAGACCGCCGCCTCGGGCAGAAAGACGGTTCGATAAGCGGTTCGAGAACCGATTCGTTTTTTCAACGCAAGGTATTGCGGGGAGCTCAGGCGACATCCTTGCAAAAGTGGCAGAGCAAACAGAAAGACCGACAGCAGTGTGAGTGCAAACGAAATTCCGAAATCCAATTCCTCGGGGGCGATGCCGTCTACGGTTTCCACGTCGAAAACAAAGCCGGTGTCGTTTTTTTGTTCTTCATAATAGAGACTGACGATCTCGTGCATGAGGTCGGAATCGGGAGCAAGTTGTTCAAGAATCGGACGGCTGAAATACGGGGAAGCGACCGAAAGAACCGACGCTACCACCGAAATCCGGAACAGATCGGGCAGGATTGTTGTGGGAGCAGTCAGGAAGAGAACGCTGTTGTCGAGTTTTGCCGAGGTAATCCGTTGTTCCATATCGGCAGGAAGGACGGCACCGCAAGAAACTTCGCCGGTGCTTATGGCTGTCCGAAGGGCTTCTTCGGTTTCGTAGCGGATGAAGCCCGAATCGGTAAGCGACGAGAGAAGTCTTTCGGTTTGTTCGCCTGTTCCGTTTGCCGCAAACCCGGCTGTCGGTTCGGCGACGGTACGACCACAGAGCAGTGCTGCCGGAACCAGAATCGCCATGCAAAGAAGGGTCACAAGGAAAGGGACGGAGCGGAAAAGTCGTCTGGCAGCAAGGCGAAGATAGGTCATATTTCTTTTCCTCCTTCCCGGCAGATGTGTCTCATCCGCCACAGGGCGGCAAGTGCGGCGGGAATCAGCCAAACCGACAACCACAACAGGGAAATCGGAGAGGAAACACCGCCGAAAATCGGTGTTGCGGCACGTGCGGCGAGTCCGAGCGGCAGAAAACTTCCGATTCTGCGAATTGGTCCCGAGAGGTAAGAGAGGGGAAGAATCCCCCCGACAAAGAACATTTCGGCAAGAAAAAGAAGAGAGAACAGCGCAACACCGAACCGATTTCCCGCAAGAGCGACTGACAGGAAAGTTTCTGTTGTGCAAAGGATAAGGACCGCCGTGAAAAAGACCGGAAACGCGGAAAGCGTTGGGGTAGTGTTCCCGAAAAGCGGGAGAAGGAGGAGCAACAGCAAGGCGAAAACGGTGCGGAAGGCGAACGAATAAACGATTTTCGGTGCAAGAAAGACCGGAGCGGTAATGCCGGATGCCCGCAACCGTGCGGTACGTTGCGGCGTGAGATCGGCGGTTGAACTGCGATAGAAAAAGAGTGTAGAGAGTGAGAGGAAGCAGAGCAGTCCCATAAGGATGGCGTGTTCGGTGAGCGGAAGTGACGAGGAGGAATATGCGGTTTCTTCATTTGACAAATACCGTTCTGCGGCGGTACTTGCTTCATAAATCAGGGAGTCGTTGATACGCATCAGATAAAGATCATAGATCGGCTTGGTTTCAGGGTGATTCAGCACGGCGCGGGCACCGGCAAACACACCGTACTGTCCCATGCGTATCAGATTTTCGCCCGCCGAGGCGAGTCTTTTCATCAAAGATGCGTTCACGGGAATTCCGTTTGCCAAAAGAATTTTTCCGCGGACATAATCACCGACCATGATGGCATTCAGATAGTTTTCGGGGAGTATGACGGCAGCGGAATACCTGCCGCTTGCCAAGCCTTCCAGCGCGGCAGCGCGGTCGATGTTATCGACGGCAAGAATGGCGGCAATGTTTTTTTGATTGCTGACATAACGGATACCGATGCGGCTTAACAGACTTCCCTCTTCATCCACGACCGCCACAGAGAGCGGTTTATCGGTTCCCGAACGGATTGCACGTACTGTGCCGTATGCCACGGCACCGCAAATGAGGGCGAAAATTATAGAAAGCAGAAGGGCGCGCCAGAGTGAGGCGAGAAAAAGTTTCCCGTCCCGGTAAAACATTGCCCGGATTTTGCCGTTGGTCATATTGCCGTCTCCTCTCGGAATTTCTGTTGTCTTGTGTAAAAGAAGGGGGTTGCCCCCCTTCTTTCGGTTTATATCTTCGGTATCGGGATCAGCCCAAAATTCCCGAAAGCAGGAACTGCAGGTCGCTCGGAAGTGCTTTCATAAGTGTTTCGACATTCGTTTCCAATGCCATCTGCAACATAGCAACATCCATTTCGCCCATCTTGGAGATATCCTTGTATTCCGGAAGCTCGGGAATGGTTCCTTTTCCGGCAGTGAGTTTCAGGGTGAATCCGACTTTTACGGTGATGTCTTTTACGGTGACTTCATCCACTGTGAAGGTATAAGAATCTTTGTCGATTTTGGCGATTCCCTTCACGATTGCCGTTGTGTCTTCAATGGTTCCGGTGCCGGTATAATTGCCGGTTTCGAGATCCCAGGTGAGAGAAATATCTGCCGCGGTCTGACCATCCTCTGTTACGACGATAGAGCCGGAACGGGTTGTTTTGTCTTGGTTGATGCGGATAATGCAGGAAGAGTGGTTGCTTTCAAATCCGGCGTACTTCGGGAGCACGGGGTCTACACCGAATGTGACGGTAAAGGTATCGTCTTTGGTCTTGGCGGAGCAACGAAGAATGTTACCGCGCTTTGCGGCGATTTCAATACGGACCGTGGCAGTTTCGCCGGTGGTTTCTATCTTGGCAAATTCATTTTCCAAGTCGGTATAGACATTTTGGAGGAATTCGGCGACTTCCTCATCACTCATGCCGGAGGCGATGACGATGTCCTCAACCAGTTTGCGGGTTTCTTCATCGGCTTTATAGGCTTCATAAATTTTCGAGACTACCTGAAGAATCTGCTTGTCGGAGATTTCGGTGGTAAAGACGACCGCTTCTATGCTTTCGTCTCCGATCGTTACGGTCTCGGTCGTACGGGTTGCCTCGCAGATGTCGAACAGTGTTTCAATGAAAAGTTTCTGGTATTTTTCGTAGATTCCATTCAGCTTTTCGCTACTTTGCGCTAAAAACCGAATGATGTTGAGAAATGCATTGTATGCTTCTACGGTATTTACGTTTTCGGGAATCTCAACATCCCCGCCGATGATTCCCAAGTTTTTCAGGAATTCAGCAAGATTGACAAAGGCAATGCCGAGCGTATTTTTACCGAGAAGAGCTTCGCTCTCCACAACGCCCTCTTTGTTGGTCAGATAGCCGTTGATATTGATGAAACTTGCGTCGTTCAACATCAGATCGGCAGAGCCGAAAAAGCCGGGTTTTGTCATATCGACGATTCCCTTGGTCTTCAGTTCGACTTTGCTGGAAAGCGAAATGCCGATTCCGCCCATCGTAGCCGTGAGCGCGGAAGAGAGCAGGTCGCTGAGGTTCAGTCCCATCTCTAAGGTGAATCCTTCTTGCAGCTTTTCGGAGAAGGCTGCATTTTCGCCGGAATATACGAGCTTCTGTGTGGTATCAATGGCATTCAGAATGGCAACGTCCGGTTCTTTGGAAACCGTGTCGCCGCAGGCGGACAGGGAAAGCAAAAGCATGAGGAGAGCAAGGACGGTTGAGAAAATTCGAAGTGTTGTTTTTTTCATGATTTTTTCCTTTCGTTACAAAATAAAAATGTTTATGTATTTTCTGGGGACTACATGGGAAGGTCGGTCAGTTTACCGTTTTCCAGAAGATAACGGCTGTTACAGAACGGGCGGTATTCTTCTTCGGTATGACCGATATAAAGGATACATTTTCCTGCCCGGCGCAACGTCCGGATGGTTTCGGTAAGCTCTGCGCGATAGGAGATGTCAAGAGCGGCACAGGGTTCATCGAGCAGGAGGGTGTCGGGGTTTCCGGTAAGGACACAGGCAAGGCTGACACGTTTTTTCATTCCGCCGGAAAGTTCTCCCACCCGCTTATCCGAAAATTCTCCGACACCGAAAGGAAGTTCCTCCGGCGGTGGGAGGTGTGTACCCGCAAGACGGGTGAAAAAAATCAGATTTTCGCGGACGGTCATATCATCAAACAGCGACGGATCCTGTGGCAGATACCCGAGTTTTCCGGTGTGTTTCGCAGTGCCGCTTTTCGGCGTGAGAATCCCGGCAAGAATGGCGACAAGCGTACTTTTTCCCGCACCGTTTGCTCCGGTCAGAACCGTACAGCTTCCATCGGGAGCGGTGAAGGAAATGTCATGCAAAACGTCGGTGTCATTTTTGCCGAATGAAAAAGAAAGATGAGAAAGCACAATCATGATTCCGTTGTTCACCCCACCGCGTTTTTGCGATATTGCGAAGGAGATACACCATAATACGCACGGAATTTTTTGCTGAAATAGAGGGCATCCTCAAACCCGAGCATTCCGGCAATTTCCCTCATCGGGATTTCCGAAATGCCGACCAGTTCACGTGCCTTCTGCATCAGCAGATCGGACTTGTATCTGGATGGTGAACATCCCTTACATTCGGTAAAAAGGTGGATGAAGTGATATTTGCTGATTCCGCACATTTTTGCATATTCTTCGTTCTTGTACCAAACACGGTAATTCTGTTCCATTGCTTTGAGCGCGGGAAGGAGAACTTCATATTTCCCGGTGACTTTGGCGGCGTGGTCTGTCAGTCTCGCCATCTCGGAAAAGAGCATGATAAAGAGAGAATTGCATTTGGTTACATAGCAATATTCACCATAAGTATACTCTTTGATGATCAGATTGAGAGCTTTGCAGATACCTCCGTCGACATCAATGAAAAAAGCATTACCGTTTGAAAAGCCGCAGTCCTCAAGGATATCGGGAACGCTGGTGCCGGAAAAATACGACCAATAATAGGAAACGGTTTCTCCGTCATAACTGCCGTATACCTGCTCTTCTCCCGGCTTGAACAGAACAAGATTGCCTGCACCGAGATTGCGCCGTTTTCCGCCGAATTCAAAGAACATGGTGCCGTCCACAATATAAATGAAATGATAATCGGAGCGTCCCTTCCTGTTTTCGCAGGAGATACGGGTGGTCATATCGGTACATAACCCACAGTTGCCGATTTCCAGATATTTCTCACTGGCAAAGTCTCTGTCCGAGGAATGGGTCTGAACGATTTTCATGGGCGGATGTCCTTTCGGAAAAATGATATGCTCTTTTATCAAGGATAGCATATTTTTCTCCGACTGTCAAGGGCAGAAACGTCTTTTCCTGATTTTTGCCTGATTTTTCCTTTTTCTGTCAACCGAACGGCAAAAAGTTGAAGAAGTCATTGACAAAAAACGATTTTTTTGGTATAATGTAAAGTATAATTTTCGGAAGCAGGGGGAGAACCATGAAAAAATTTTCTTTTTGGTGCTTTGGACTGTTTTTACTGATTCTGCTGACATCCTGTGCCGGAGATCCGTTGGAAACGGCATGGCACAAGAATTGGAATACTCAAGATCATGCGATGAAAAACGATGATTTCTTACATTTGGACGTGCGCGATTCCGCTACTGCCGAACCGAAACCCGATTCGATTTCGGATACGGCAGGGGATTCTTTGACGGCGGAGGTGCCCGGAACCACGCAACCGTCCGTAACCGTGACGGAAGCACCGGAGACAACGGGAAAAACGCCGGAGACTACGGAAAAACTTCCCGAAACGACAGAGCCGGCAGCACCGTCGGATCCCGAAAACACGGAAACGGTGAAGCCCGAACCTTCGGAGACCACAGAACCGACGGAGTCCGAGCCAGAACCTTCGGAAACGGCAGAGCCGACGGAGCCAGAACCTTCGGAAACGACAGAACCGACGGAGTCCGAAACCGAACCTTCGGAGACCACAGAGCCGACCGAACCGTCCGAGACGACAAAACCGCCCGAGACCAAAAATGACGGAGTCCTTGAACTGCCCATTATTCCGATCAACTGATTTTATGACAGACAAGATTTCTCACAGAATTGAAGACCATTTGGCACGTGATGGGATATATGTCAGCATGACACACGGCGTCAGTATGCGTCCGATGCTCAGAGAGGGACGGGATACTGTGCTGATTTCACCCCCGGCGGGGCGTCTTTCCAAATACGATGTGGCACTTTATCGGCGCGGGGAAGATTACGTTCTTCACCGTGTGGTAGAAGTGCGGGAGCATGACTATGTCATCTGCGGAGATAATTGTATTGCCAGGGAATACGGTATTCCGGAGAACAGGATCGTCGGTGTGTTGACGGGGGTTATGCGTGACGGGAAATATGTGAACATGAAAGGGCGAGGGTACCGTCTGTATTCGCGTATCTGGGTCGCCCTTTATCCTGTGCGCCGCGTGTTTTTACGTATCCGCCTTTGGACGGGAAGAGTGTATCATCGGCTTTTTCCCAAGAGGTAATTTATGCAAAAAGAATCTGTTTCCATAACCGAGGGTTCTCTGTGGAAGGGAATCTTCGTTTTCAGCATTCCGCTGGCGGCATCGAATATTCTGCAGGTCTTATTCAATATGTCCGATGTTGCTGTTGTCGGTCGTTTTGCAGGAGACGCGGCACTCGGGTCCGTCGGGTCAACGACCATTCTGGTCGCCCTCTTTACAGGACTTATTTTGGGTGCCGGAAGCGGAACCAATGTGTTGGTGGCACGGTATCTGGGAGCAAAGGACGACAGGACGGTCCGCCAAACGGTGAATGCCGCATTGGTGGTTTGTCTTGCGTTCGGTTTGGCGGTGCTTTTGATCGGCGGTTTCTTTGCCGAGGGAATTTTGATTTTACTGGACACCAAGGCGGATCTGATTGACGGAGCCGCGCTTTATCTGAAAATTTATGTTCTCGGAATGCCGGCTCTCGGACTTTACAATTTCGGCAGCGGCGTTTTGAGTGCCGCGGGCGATACCAAGCATCCGCTTATCTATCTGTTTTCGGCGGGCATTGTCAATGTCCTTCTGAATTTGTTTTTTGTAATTGTCTTTCGCATGGGGGGTGCGGGCGTGGCGATTGCCAGTGTGATCTCGCAGTATCTCTCGGCTTTTTTGGTTTTGTTTCACCTGGCACGTGTCGATGCGGTTTATGCCTTCCGCTTGCGCGGGTTTTCTCTGTCGGCGGCGCATCTTTGGCAGGTGCTTGCCATCGGGATTCCGTCGGGACTTCAGAACGCCATTTTCCAGATCGCCAACCTATTCATTCAGCGCAGTGTCAATAGCTTTGACACGCTGACGGTGGAGGGAAACTCCGCGGCTGCCAATGCCGACGCGTTGGTTTATGATGTGATGGCGGCATTTTACACCGGTTGTTCGACCTATATCGGACAAAACTACGGTGCGGGCAATCTGAAAAGGGTGAAAAAAAGCTATCTTGTCAGTCTTACCTACTCTTTTGGGATTGCTTTGCTTCTCGGTTTATCTCTTGTGCTGTTCGGGCCTTATTTTCTTGCCTTGTTTACAAAGAACCCCGCTGTTGTGGAAAAGGGAATGATGCGTTTGATGGTGATGGGCTTTTCCTATCCGTTCTCGGCATTTATGGACTGTGCCATTGCCGCCTCGCGCGGACTCGGCAAGAGTGGCGTTCCAACTGCCATTGTTATTCTCGGCTCCTGTGTATTTCGCCTTGTGTGGGTATATACGATATTTGCCTTTTTTCATACGATTTTGTCGCTGTATCTTTTGTACATTGTTTCTTGGACGATCACGGCAATTGCGGAAAACATCTATTTTATCCATTGTTACCGACGGCTTGCCGCACAGGATGGCAAAAAAGAGAATATCGTATAACCACATCACAAAAACGGCTGTCGCAATACTTGCGACAGCCGTTTTTATGAAAAATCTGAGATGGAAGGAAAACAATCCAACGTTTTTGCCCGCTTTTTTCAAAAAGCGACATCGTCAAGGGTCCGTAGACCTTGACGCGACCCGCAAACGGCGAAAGTTGTTTGCGGCGTTTCTTTTTCTTTAACTTCAAAGAAAAAGAAGCGGAGAGTTTTGTGCTTTTTTACGGTGTGTCATGGTACGAAATGTGTTTGCCGGAAGTCGTTCTTTTGAGACACAAAAATCATTTTACCATTTCAAGGATTTGTTCTTTCGGGCGTGCGCCGACCGACTGATCGATTACCTCTCCGTCCTTCATTACCACAAGCATCGGGATACTGACCACGCCGAATGCCTGCGCCAGTTCGGGTTCATTGTCGACGTTGATTTTTCCGACAAGCAGCTCTTCGTTTTCCTCAGCAATTTCGTCAACGAGCGGCGACACCATACGGCAGGGACCGCACCAATCGGCGTAAAAG
>CAKSSY010000022.1 GCA_934489945.1 uncultured Eubacteriales bacterium | reverse complement strand
GCATTTTGCCGATGCCGCCGCCCATAGCGCCTAATCCCCAAAGGATTACTTTTACATTTTTCATTTTAACTGTCTCCTTTTCAAAACAATAATTGTTATAACAAACTATGCCTCTATATTAAGCAAAAGCCGTGCCATAAGCGAAGGTGAATATTGTATACATGAGGGACGCAGAAATGTTTGTTTTGTACAAAATTTTGTGCATAATTTGCTGATTTTATGTGTATGAAAACAAATACATGGACTTTTGGCCTGTTTTTTTCTTTTTGCGAGAATTTCATCAGAAAAAAATGTCAAAATTCGTCGCCTAAACGCAAAAAAACTTGCTCTAAAAGCGCAAGTTTTTTTGCACACTAAACTATTTCATGTCAAAAACATGATATTTCTTTAATTTATGCCGCAGCGTCTGCCTTTTAATTTGTAAAGCATTTGCGGCCTTTGTTATATTGCCGTCCCATGCGACGAGTGCTTCCTTAATAATCCGCTCCTCAATCGCATCAAGATATTCCGCTTTCGGTTCCGAAAAGCAAAGTGCGAGAGACAATTCCAGCCAGCCTACTGCCACGCAGGTTTCATTTGGTTTTTCTTCGGTCGGAAGCAAGCGTGGGGCATTACCGCCCTCTGTCCAAAATTCTCTCAAGCTACCGTTTCCCGTGTTGCGGATTTGTGTCTCATAGACTTCTTTCCAGTAGCGTTTTGCGGCAAGGACGGCGGTATCGTTCTTTTCCCATAAGCCGTATTGCAGGACTCCGAGATAAATCACCAACATTTCGATTCCCTTGCGGGAACGAAGATTCAAGATGCTGTCAAAAGACAAAAGGTTCATGTTCGTCGTTTCGCAATAGGCGAGGATATTCTCAAGAAAATCACGGTATTTTCGGTCATGAGTGAGCAGAAAGACGCGCCCGATTGCATAGAGTACCGAAAGGTGTTGTGTACCGTTGTTGGTTGCGTCGAGAATGTCCACGGGGGTTTCTCCCGAGAAGGACGCGACGATCCAATCCGCCACCGCTGTCATCAGTTGCCGAATGTCATCTCTGCCGGTGACCTCGTACATACGGGAGATACCGTACAATGTAAAACCTTGATTCCAGACCGAAAAGGCTTTATATTCATTGCCTGCCGAAAGTGTACCGATATAGCCGTCTCCGCGCATATTTTCACGGATGGCGTTGATGACAGTCAAACCCTTTTTCAAAGCCCGTTCGTCGTGTTCGGTTTCGTAATAGTAAGCACACAAGTCCAGATATTTTCCTGTAAATTCCGGTTCGGCGTAAGACAGATCATGTGTTCCGCGGTAGACTGCCGCGTGAACATTTTCGTCAATTCTGTCATAAAAGTTTTCTCTTACCCGCTCAAAGCAGTCGGCTAAAATGCCTCCCGGTTCAACATTGTATTTTCGCTTCATAAAGCTCTCCTTTTTCTGGTTGTATTGTATTCCCTGAATTTATTGTATCATAGCGGCATGATATATTGCAATAGCAAAACATAGCCGGAAAGACGTAATTATGATATAAATGAAATAAAATACTGTTTTGGAGTATGGAACGGGGAGTCTGCGATAAAGAGCGGAGACACAAAAAAGCCTGTGAAATTCAATTTCACAGGCTTTTTACAAATTACGGGTTTGCTGACGGATTTTTCAATCAAAAATCCACATCGGTGTCATAATAGCAGCACTTCAACAGGTTTTCCATTTCTTCCTGACTCGGCTGACGAGGATTGGATCCTGTGCAGGCGTCGGCAATGGCGTTCTTGGCGATTTCGGGAAGTCTTTCCAAAAATATCTTTTCGGGAACAAAGCCGTTTTCGGTGGGATAGCTGTCGGCACCATAGTTCTTGATGCAGTGCGGAATATTCAGTTCATCGTTCATACGGCGAAGGAAGGCAATCAGCAAATCAACCTTTTCCTCGTCGTTCTTTCCGCCGAGGCCCATATAGTCGGCAATGATACCGTAACGCTTTTTGGCAGTCTCATCCTTGGCATTGAAGGCGATGACCTTCGGTAGATACATTGCATTTGCCGCGCCGTGGATGATGTGTGCGCCGTAGTCGGCAAAGGCGGCACCGGTCTTGTGTGCCATGGAGTGAACGATGCCGAGCAGAGCATTGGAAAACGCCATGCCGGCAAGACACTGGGCATTGTGCATGGAATCCCGTTTGGACATATCACCGTTATAGGACGGGATAAGATCATTCTGGATCATTTTGATTGCAAAGATTGCAAGCGGGTCGGTAAAATCGCTGTTTGCCGTGGAAACGAACGCTTCGATTGCGTGCGTCATGGCATCCATACCGGTGTGTGCCACCAATTTCTTTGGCATGGTTTCGGCAAGGTCGGGATCCACGATTGCCACGTCAGGGGTGATTTCAAAATCGGCAAGCGGATATTTAATGCCTTTTGCATAGTCGGTGATAACAGAGAATGCGGTCACTTCTGTAGCGGTTCCGGAGGTGGAAGAGATGGCACAGAAGTGAGCCTTTTTCCGAAGTTCGGGAATGCCGAAAACCTTGCACATTTCCTCAAAGGTGATATCGGGATACTCGTACTTAATCCACATTGCTTTCGCTGCGTCAATGGGAGAGCCGCCGCCCATGGCAATGATCCAGTCGGGACGGAATTTTTCCATAGCCGCTGCGCCCTTCATAACGGTTTCTACGGAAGGGTCCGGCTCAATTCCTTCAAACAATTCGACCTCCATGCCGGCTTCTTTCAGATAAGAAATCGCTTTATCCAAAAAGCCGAAGCGTTTCATACTGCCACCGCCGACACAGATCATCGCTCTCTTGCCATGAAAACTTTTCAGGGCTTCCAGAGCTCCTTTCCCGTGATACAAATCTCTGGGTAAAGTAAATCTTGCCATATATTTTTATCTCCTTTTCTTTGTTTTGCAGATTTATTATATAACAGATTTTCTTGTTTGGGAATTGTTTATTCGGTAACGGGGATATATCTTTTGAGATATATTGAAGAAGAATGTTTGCTTTTCGGAAAAATGAACATTTTTTGGTTTTTTGTGTTGTTTTTTGTTTCGTTTTTCCATTGACAAATCATGACAAAACGTGTATACTGAGAAAAACACTAAGAACGAAAGGATTTTATCATGAAGAAAACAGTCAGAATTTTTGCACTTGTGATGGCACTTGTTCTTGTATGTTGCGCTTTTGCTTCCTGTGCCAAGACGCTCTCCGGAACCTATACCACGGAGGCGAGTATCGCTGGTATCGGTGGCAAGGCTTCGTTCACCTTCAGCGGCAGTAAAGTTACGCTGACACTTACCGCATCGGCGGGGGTTCTCGGCAGCACGACGACCGAAGTCAAGGGTACATATGAAATTGCCAAGGCAACAGACGGGACGCAGTCCATTACCTTCACATTTACCGGAGAAAACGCCGACAAGGCTTCGTCCTACAGCGGCACACAGTCTTTTGCCGAGGAGAAGGATGCCATTGTTATCGGTGGTGTGAAATTTACAAAGGCAAAGTAAAAACAAAATAAAAAACGGGGGATCGGATGATCCTCCGTTTTTTGTTTTATCGGGCAACGGTGTTTCTCAAAAAGCTCTGCAACAACGGACTTTTTGGGGACCCGAAAATTTCATCCGGCGTGCCGATTTCCTCAATAATACCGTTTGCCATAAAAATGATTTTGTCGGAAACCTGACGTGCAAACTCCATTTCATGTGTGACCACGATCATGGTTCTTCCCTCGTCACGCAGAGAATGGATGACCTTCAGCACTTCTCCGGTTAATTCCGGGTCGAGTGCCGAGGTCGGTTCGTCAAAACAGAGAATGTCGGGTTTCATAGCAAGCGCACGGGCAATGGCAACGCGTTGTTGCTGACCGCCTGAAAGCTGAAAGGGGTAAAATTCGCTGCGTGAGGAGAGTCCTACCGCGGCGAGAATTTTCTCCGCATTTTCACGGATTTCCCCGAGAACTTCCTTTTTGGGGCGTCCGTCGTATTTTCGCGTTGCCGCCATCAGAGAAGGGGCAAGCGTTACATTTCCGAGGACTGTGTACTGTGGAAACAGATTAAAGGACTGAAAAACAAGTCCGAAGGAAAGGCGACGACGACGGATTTCTTCGTCAGAGAGTTTGGTTTTGTCTGCCGCATCAAAGATAATCTCGTCGTTGACTGAAATCTGACCTTCATCGGGTGTTTCCAAAAAATTCAGACAGCGGAGCAATGTCGTCTTTCCGCTTCCCGAGGAACCGACAATCGTGATGACCTTTCCCGTATCAAGGGAAAAGTCGATTCCCTTGAGGATTTCGGTCTTATTGAAAGTTTTATGAATGTTTCTGACTTCAAGTAGTGACATTTTGACCTCTTATTTGATGGCGTATTTGCTGAAGCGTTTTTCAATACGCGACAGAAGGGAAGCGACGGCAAGATTAAAGATATAGTAAACCACTGCCGCAACCATATAGGGTTTCATGCTGACCAGCGACGAGGAAAGACGTTTTGCCAAGGTAAACATTTCGATTTGTCCGATGGCAAAGGCAAGGGAAGTGTCTTTAACCAGCGTGATGACCTCATTGGTCAAGGCGGGAAGCACACGGCGAACAACCTGCGGCAAAATGACAATGAAAAATGTCTGGGATTTGGTCATGCCGAGAACTTTTGCCGCTTCGTACTGTCCCTCGGGAACCGCGGCGATACCGCCGCGATAAATTTCGGCAAAGTAAGCAGCGTAGTTGAGCGAAAAGCCGATAATGACTGAGATGAAAAGCCAATTCTCGCCCATGTTTTTAAGTAAAATCTTGAAAACATAAAAAGGGCAGAAATAAACAACAAAAAGTTGAAGCATCAGCGGTGTGCCGCGCATGACCGATATGTAGAATTTAAAAAACCAAGCAATCGGTTTAATCTTGGACATTCTGCCGAAGCAGATGAGAAGTCCGAGCGGGAGAGCGAACAAAAGCGTCAGAAAAAAGATACTGACCGAGTAGCCGATTCCGCCGGAAAGGAATCCGAGGATTTCAAAAAAATTCATGTTTTCTCCGTTAACTGCAAACGCGCATATCACTGCACCGCCGGTGCAGTGATATGCGTATCGTATTTGATTACTTCAGAAGGAACGCGTCGTACTCAACGCCGTATTTTTCGCAAAGACCCTTGATAAAGGCAGTGTCCTTGGCGACTTCAATCATGGCGTCCGAAACCTTTTTGGCAAGCTCCGCGTCGGTCTTGCGGAAGCCTACGCCGTAGGTTTCCGTGGAAATGGGCTCGTCAACGATAAGCATAGCGGTGTTGGTTCTCTGAAGGTACTTGGCAACACCGATGTCCACAATAATCGCCTCGTAAGAGCCCGCGGTCAGCTTTTCAAAGGCGGTTGTGTAACTGGCTTCGGTGAGAAACTTGCCGTCCTTGAACGAGGCAACGAGATCAGCATTTCCTTTGAGGGCGGTTTCGCCGGAGGAATCACTCTGAACGGCAACTGTCTTGCCTGCCAGGTCGGCAACTTTCTTGATGTTGGCGTCCTTGGTGAGGATTACAATGGTGTTATCAAGGTATCTCTCGGTCCATGCGTAATCATTTTCGCGATCTTCATAGGTGAATCCGCTCCAGATGCAGTCGATGGAACCGGATGTAAGCTGTGCGTCTTTGGCATCCCAGTCGATGGCTTTGAACTCAAGTTTGTAGCCGAGTTTTTCACAAACCTTGGTGGCATATTCGATGTCAAAACCGATATAAGAACCGTTTGTGGAATCCGTATAGGTGAAGGGGGGATATGCGGCATCAAAGCCCATGATGATGGTCTGTTCTTTTTTCTCTCCGCAGGATGCGAGTGTGAGTGCAACGCTGAGAAGCATAATCAAAGCAAGGGTAAGCGAAAGTGTTTTTTTCATGATGTTTTCTCCTATTCGTTTTGATGATTTACTCTGCTAAAGTGATAACATGATAACACACTTTTTCGGTGTTGTCAATACCTTTTCGAAAAAAAATAAAAAAAGGCAAAACCGACAAGGACGAAGCGAATCTCAATTGGCAATTGAGCAAAATGACGAACACGGCGGGCGGACAAGAAAAAAGGAAAACAGAGGTTGACGGCAGAAGCCTTTTTGTGATATACTATTATAAGAAGTCTTGTGTGCAAGCCTTCACGAAACACTTCTGAATTCTCTTAATTAAGGAAGAAAAAGAAAGGTCGGGGCGTATGTCGAAAAAAAAGAACTTTACGAAGGTTCTGACTTTGCAGGATCTTAAAAGAAAAAACAGAACCCTTCGGCTTCTGTATATTGTTCTGGATATTCTGGTGGCAATTACTTTGTTGCGATCAATTTTCAGAGCGGAGTATTCCAATGTGTTTGTCTGTGTTCTTACGCTGGCACTCTTCACCCTTCCGACAACGGTGGAAAAAAGTTTCAAGTTGAAATTGCCGACTACTTTTGAAGGTTTGGTTCTGATCTTTATTTTCTCGGCAGAGATTATGGGAGAGATCAATTGTTATTACCAAAGGATTGCCAATTGGGATACCGTTCTTCATACGATTAACGGTTTTATGTTTGCGGCGTTTGGATTTGCCCTTTTGGACATCATAAACCGCAAGCCGCAGATCAAGTTTAATCTGTCGCCGCTTTATTTTGCTCTTGTGGCGTTTTGCTTTTCCATGACGATCGGGGTTTTGTGGGAGTTCTTTGAATTCGGCAGTGATATGTTGGTTCACACCGATATGCAAAAGGATACCTATATAAAAGGAGTATACACCGTAATTCTGGATGATGGTCCCACCAATACCGTGATTCCCATTGAGAACATTGAGAAGGTGGTGATCTATCGCAACGGTAACGAACCGATTACACTGGATGCTTATATTGATATCGGATTGATTGACACCATGAAGGATTTGTTTGTCAATTTTTTGGGTGCCGTTTGCTTTAGCGTGATCGGATTCTTTTATCTGAAACAGCGAGGAAAGGGAAAAATTGCCAGTCAATTTATCCCTACAATAGTGGAAACATCGGATTCATCGACGGATGCCCTTTCTTCCGAAAAAGAAAAAGCCCCGAATGACAGGGGCAATGTGGAAGGTCAGAAACGATAGTCGACGGCAATGCTTGCCTCTCGAACAGCGTGCATATAGGCTTTGACTACATTTACATGATAGGGATCGTTCTGATAGGCTTCAAGTGCCGCTTCGTCATCAAGGGTGACTGTAAGAATCACATCATAGGATCGGGCGGAGTGCAGGAAATCCACGCCGACTTCAATTGAACGAATTTGCGAAACCCTTCCTTCCATGGAGCGAAGGGTTTCAGCTGCTTTTTCACACGCCTCGGGGCTGTTATCCTTCAATTTGAAACAAACAATGTGGCGGATCATAGTATCACTTCCTTTTTTTGATTTCAGTACCTATTATAGCGGCGGTAAAGGAGACTGTCAAGGAAAAAAACACGTTTTTTGTCTGCAAGAGAGCAGCTTTGAAAAAAACTTGATTTTTTTTGAAAAAAATTTGAAAAAGGTCTTGATTTTTGTTTTTGTTTGTGATATGATATGAAAGTCACCGAACGGAGAGATGGCTGAGCTGGTCTAAGGCGCACGACTGGAAATCGTGTTAAGGCTAATACCCTTACAAGGGTTCGAATCCCTTTCTCTCCGCCATGAAAATGCTGGTATGGCTCAGTCGGTAGAGCACGTCATTGGTAATGACGAGGTCATCAGTTCGATTCTGATTACCAGCTCCAAAAAAGCACTTCTTCGGAAGTGCTTTTTTACGTATTTTCTTTGGATTTTGTACAACACCGTGCAGAGAACGGAGACGAAATCATCACGGGTTCGTGAAATATCGGCGGTGCGGGGAGAATTTCCTCAAAATTTGGGTTGCGACAAAATCGGAAAGGGGAGGCTGTTATGAAATCTGTGAAGGAATTGCCCGGCAACTATGAAGAAGTCTTTGGGATAGATCTTGCCAAGAACAAAAAACTTGCCGGCGTGGTCAGTGTGATATCGTTGGCAATCGCTGTCGTTGCGGTGGCGGTCGGGTGTCTCAAGGTGAGTCTCTTGTCGTTATTTGACATGACGGGCGGGTTCGGAAGGTATTGTATGCGATTCGGCATCCTGATTGCGGGAATGTTGGTTTATATTCTTCTTCATGAGGCGGTGCATGGTGTTTTTATGTATCTTTTCAGCGGAGAAAAACCGTTTTTCGGCATTTCCCCGATGTATGCTTATGCCGGAAGTCGGGCGTATTTCGGAAAAACGGAGTATCTGACGATCGCGCTTTCTCCGGTTGTTTTTTGGGGGATTGTTCTCGGGGTTATCGGTGAATTTGTGCCGCAAGAGTGGTTTTGGGTCGTTTATGCCATCCAGGTGGTCAATCTTTCCGGTGCGGCGGGAGATCTCTATGTTTTTTTTCGCTTTTTGAGATTGCCGGGAGAGATTCTTGTAAACGACACGGGTGTTGCCATGACGGTTTACGCACCCGCTTTCAAAGAAAATCAAAAGCAGAGCGGATAAAAGAGAAGCACCGATGCCGCGCACAAAAGACCTTCGCAAAGTCGTGCAAGAAAATAGAAACGGTAAGAGAGTCCCCGCCCGTCGCAGATCGTAATGAGCTGGCAGTGAACCGACAGTCCGGACCAGCCTACACCAAGCCCGCAAAGCACGGAAGAAGCTAGTTTGTTTGGGATGGCGGCAGAGGCATCGGCTCCAGAGGCGAGCTCAAAAAAGCCGAACAGGAGCGCGCGACAACAGGATGGCAGATGAAATTGCCCGAGAAAACGGGAAAGACAACCGATTACGGCATTGAAAAACAGAACATAGGCACAGACCGACAGCATAGCGGTACACCCGTCGGCGACCGCCGAGGTGAAAATCGAGATGCCGGGGGTCGGCAGTGCGGAATGAACGGGAGTTTTCGTGTGGAGAACTCCTTTTTTTCGTGTTGCGAAACCGACGACAATTGCCGATGACATAGAGGAGAGCCAAAGAAGAATTCCGAACAGACGGTTTTGGTAAAGCGAGACTCCGACGGCAGATACCAGAAACGCAATGCTTGGCAGATTACAGAAACCGAGCAGGCGTTCACATTCGGAACGTTCGATTCTGCCCTGATCGTATAATGACAGTACCATTCGTGTTCCGACCGGAAAGCCGCAGAGAAAGCCGAGAAAGACGGCGGCGGCACTTTCACGGGAAATTCCGAAAAGCGCGGCAAGCGGTCGTCCGAGAAGCCTGCCGAACAGTTCTCCGAATCCGCAGGAAATCAGAATTTCCGAGAGCACCATGAAAGGGAAGAGAGCGGGGATTACGGTTCGTCCGCAAAGTCGAAGTCCTACCCCGACGCTCTCGGCGGCGACGGTCGGCTTGAGAAGCAGAAGCAGAATAAAAAAGAGGCTGATGATAATAGAAGAGGCTGTGACGGCTCGTTTACGGATTCGTGCGGTCTTTCCCGTCATGCTTTTTGTCCTCCCTGCATAAGTTGTGGTATCCTATGTTTACGATGGAATACCGCTGGTTATTCCGGGGAGGTGGCATTGAAAGAAAAAAAGAAGAGCGAAGGATTTTTGGGACGTTTCGGCAGGCGATTTGCGGATGAAGCAGGCGTACTTTTCGGAGAACCGCGTATTGAACTTTGCGGAAAAAGACGGTTGACGGTCGGCGGTGCCAAAAAGATCGGATTCTGTTCCCCGGAAAAAATCCGGATTCTCCTTTCGGGAGAGTCGCTGACGGTTGTCGGAAAAGAAATGATTTGTCTTTCCTTTCAGAATGAAACGTTGGTAATTGGTGGCAGAATTTTTTCGGTTGCCTTCGGAGAGGTGGGAGAAACATGAATCTGCATGGCTTTTTTGCCGGAGAGACGTTGTTTGCGGCATCCGGCTCCGATGCAACGAGGTTGTTTAATCTGTGTATGCGTGAGAAAATCCCCTATGGCAAGACGGCATGGGACGGAGAAAAGTTTCATCTTGCCTGTGCAGGCAAGGCTGCCGCACGGTTGAGGCAGGCGTGCGAAAGGGAGAACATTCCGCTTGATGAGCTCAAGAGCGGAGGACTGCCGCGATGGATTTTCGGTTTGCGCGGGCGGTTCGGGCTTCTCGGCGGATTGCTTTTGGCGGTTTTTCTGCTCCTGCTCTCCCGACAGGTGGTGTGGAACATCCAGATTGAGGGAAATGAGCGTTTGACGGACGAGAGAATTCTTTGCTTGCTTGCCGAAAACGGCGTGGAAGTGGGATGCCCTCTGCGCACGATCCGTACCGATACGGTGGAGGGCAGGATTCTTCTGGATGAACCGGATATTTCCTGGATTGCCTTAAATGTTCGCGGGACAACGGTGCGCGTTGAGGTGCGTGAAACCGAGCGCGGCAGAGAGGACGACGGTGGTGCGGCAAATCTTGTGGCATCTTTTGACGGGCAGATTGAATTGATTGAGGCTTATGACGGGAATGTAGTGGTGAAGAAAGGGGATATTGTGCGGCGGGGAGAGTTGCTTGTCAGCGGCGTTTACGATTCTCCGGCAGGAGGCAGACTCCGTGTCACTCGTGCAAGCGGTGCAATTTATGCAAGAACCATTCATGATTTTTCGGTGCGGATCCCGCTCACTTATGAAAAAAAGGTGTATACGGGACGGGTTTGGAGTCAGAAAAAGATAAAATTTTTCGCAAAAGAAATAAAAGTTTTCGCAAATACTGGAAAAGCGACACCAACTTGTGATATAATATATATGGAAAATCTGTTGGACTTCTTCGGCGGGGAACCGCTTCCTGTCGGAATTCTTACGGAGAAACACCGCGAGTATACCTTGGAAACGGCAACCCTTGATCCGGAAACGGCAATGGAGTATGCACTGCGACAGTTGTCGTATCAGATGAGTGAGTTGTCGGAAAAGACGGAACTTTTGGAGAAAAAGCTGTCGTGGGAGTTTTTGGACGGGGAAACGGTTTTGAATTGTCGGGTTGTCTGTCTGGAAAACATTGCCGTGACACAAAAAATTGAAATCGGATCGTGACCGACGCGGCGGAATTGTCGCGGACGGGGAAAGGTTTTTATGGCACAAAAAACAATCCGCGTAAGCACAGGAGATCTGACAGCCAAGCTGTTCGGGAGCTTTGACGCAAACGCAAGAATGATAGAAGATGCTTTTGGGGTGTCTGTCCGGAACCGGGAAACGGACGAGGGAAATGCTATTGTGGTTGACGGAGACGCCGAAGCTGTCGATGCTGCCTGCCGGGCTTTGGAATACTTAAAGGGGATTGCCGAGATTAACGACTCACTTGATGAACAATCTGTCCGTTATGTGATTGATATGGTACGGGACGGACATACCGACGAATTGGAAAATCTCGACGATTGTCTGTGCGTGACGGGGCGCGGCAAACCGATCAAGGCAAAGACAGTGGGACAGAAAAAATATGTGGAAGCGATCGGAAAAAATACGATTACACTCGGCATTGGTCCCGCGGGAACCGGCAAGACTTTTTTGGCGGTTGCCATGGCGGTAAAAGCCCTTCGTGAGAAGAAAGTGAGCCGTATTCTTTTGACTCGCCCGGCAATTGAGGCGGGCGAAAAACTCGGATTTCTTCCGGGAGATCTGCAAAGCAAGATTGACCCCTATCTGCGCCCTTTGTACGACGCACTTTATGAGATGATCGGCACGGAATCTTATGCCCGCCTTGTTGAAAAGGGCACAATTGAAATTGCACCGCTCGCTTATATGCGCGGCAGGACACTTGACGACTCCTTTATCATTCTTGACGAGGCACAGAATGCCACGCCGGAGCAGATGAAAATGTTTCTTACCCGTCTCGGGTTCAACTCCCGCATGGTGGTGACGGGCGATCTGACACAAACCGATCTGCCGAGCGGACAGAAAAGCGGTCTTGCAGCGGCGGTGAAGATTCTGGACGGAATTGAGGATATTGCCATTCATCGGTTTACCGACCGTGATGTGGTGCGTCACAAGTTGGTTCAGAAAATCATTCAGGCTTATGAGAAGCACGAGAGAGAGGGGCTTCGGAAAGCCGAGGAAGAAAAAGAAAAGCACAAATTCCGTTATGTACGGGAGAGACAACAGGAAGGAAAAAAATAACATGAAACTGAAACTCTATTTCGAAAATGATCAGGATAAGGAAGAAGTACATTATTCTTTGAAGATGCTTCTTCGCCGTGCCGTGGAGGAAACGCTCCGATACGAACATTTTGACGATGACTGCGAGGTCTCGATCACATTTTGCGACAACCGGAAGATTCGTGCGATGAATAAGAAGTTCCGCAATATCGATAAAGAGACCGATGTGCTTTCTTTTCCGCTTTTCGACGAAGACGGTATGGATGCTCATGTGACGGAGCTTGACTGTATGCTCGGCGATGTTGTGATCTCGCTTGAAAAGGCACGGGAACAGGCAGACGAGTACGGACACAGCTTTGAGAGAGAGGTTGCTTTTCTCTGTGTTCATTCGGTTTTGCATCTTCTCGGTTACGACCATGTGACAAGTGAAGAGGATGATAAAGACATGCGCCGCCGTCAATCCGAGATTATGGAATTGCTCGGTCTTGCGGTGTCATAAAGGAGAAATATGAAAAGAACAGGATTTATTGCTATTGTGGGACGTCCCAATGTTGGAAAATCCACGCTGATGAACCAAATTCTCGGCGAAAAGGTTGCCATTGTCTCATCAAAGCCGCAGACTACACGGAATCGCATTCTCGGAATTGAAACCCGCGGTGAGGATCAGTTTGTTTTTCTTGACACCCCGGGAATTCATAAACCAAAGACAAGGCTCGGTGAATATATGGTAGATGCCGCCAACTCTTCTATGCGCGATGCCGATGCCGTGATTCTTGTCGTCGATGCGGGCAAGGAAATTTCACGCATTGAGGAAAATGTGATGGATTATCTTAAAAAATCAAAGATTCCGTCGATTCTCGCTTTGAACAAGGTCGATCTTTATCGTCGCGAACAGATTGCCGAAACGATTGCGGCGTATGCCGCAAAGCATAGTTTTGACGCTTTTGTGCCGATCTGTGCCAAAAACGGAAACAAAGTGGATGAGCTGCTTGACGAGTGTGGAAATTTCCTGTGTGAATCGGATTGGATGTTTCCGGCGGACATGCTTACCGATCAACCTGAGCGTCAGATCGCCGCTGAGGTGATTCGCGAAAAGATTCTCCGTACCACCGACAAGGAGGTTCCGCACGGCACTGCGGTTGTCATTGAAGATTTTCGGGATGAAGGCTCTCTTATCAGAATCCGTGCCGAAATTTTTTGCGAAAAGGAATCGCACAAAGGAATCCTTGTGGGAAAAGGAGGAGCCAACCTCAAATTGATCGGTTCTTATGCCCGCGAGGATCTTGAAAGATTCTTCGGAACCAAGGTGTATCTGAATCTGTGGGTCAAGGTCAAGGAAAACTGGCGGGACAGTGTCGGTATGGTTACGAATTTCGGTTACAATAAAAAGGAAGATATTTGACAAAGAGGTGCGGGTATGCAGTATACGGTCGATGGGCTTGTGATCCGCGAGAGCGAAAGCGGAGAGAACGATAAGCGGATCGTTCTGCTTACACCCGACCGCGGACAGGTGACGGTGATTGCCAAGGGTGCCCGTTCTTTACGCAGTAAATATATGAACTCCACACCGCTTTTTACATACGGCAACTATGAGATTACCGAACGCGGAGACCACGCATGGCTTTCGGGGGCATCGGTGACAGAGGCGTTTTACGGAATCCGGAATGATCTGGAACGCTTTGCGTTGGCATCGTATATCGTCGATGTGGTGTGTGAACTGACGGGAGCCGCGGAGCAGGCGAATGAAATGCTTCGTTTGGCACTTAATACGCTGTTTGCGATTGCCAACGATTGCAAACCCTGTCCGCTGATTAAAGCGGTGTTTGAATTTCGCGCCATGTGTATGTCCGGTTATCAACCGGATCTTTCGGAATGTGCGGTTTGCGGACGTGCACGCGCTGCGTATATGTATTTGGATGTGATGAACGGTGAGATAAAGTGTGCCGAATGTCTTCACAAACTGGAAATGGGGAAGCGACCGGTTCCGGAGGAAGAAGTGACGGGAGCAAGAATTCTTTCACCGCTCGGTGCCGGTGCCCTTGCAGTAGCGAGGTATGTTGCCGAAGCTCCGCTTGAAAAACTTCTCTCTTTTACGCTGGACGATGTTGCCACTTCGGAGTTGGGCAGAATGACGGAAACCTATCTTTTACATCATCTGGAACACGGTTTTTCCTCGCTGGATTTCTATTATAATATTTTAAAACTGTAAATGGAACTGAAAATGGACGAAAAAAATCTGAACACTTTGGAATTTAGTAAGGTGCGTGAAATGCTTGCCGCCTGTGCGTTGACTGATGGATCGAAAGCGGAGGCACTGGCACTCACTCCTGCTCCTTATATTGAGGAGACGCGACGGCGTCAGACCCGCACCACCGATGCTGTGCGGTTGCTCAACATCAAAGGAATGCCCTCCTTCGGTACAGCAAAGGACATTACCGCTTCCTGCGAGAGAGCGGATAAGGGAGCGACGCTGAACACATCGGAGTTGCTGGCAATTGCCGACATTCTGCATACTTCACGTTCTCTTTTGGACTATATCCGCACCAATCAGTTGTTTACCACCGCTCTCGATGAGGTGTTTGAACGGCTTATTCCCAATAAAAATCTGGAGGACAGGATTCATCGTGCTATTCTGTCTGAAGATGTGATTGCTGACGAGGCAAGCCGTGAGCTTGGCGAGATCCGCCGCAAAATCAGGGTCTCCGAAAACCGTATTAAGGAGACATTACAAAAGTATATCAGCGGCGGTTCTTACGCCAAGTACCTGCGTGAAAATATTGTTACGATCAAAAACGGACGTTACGTTGTGCCGGTCAAGGCAGAATGCAAAAACGAGATTAAAGGACTTATTCATGATACTTCGGCAACCGGTTCTACGATTTTTGTGGAACCGTCGGCGGTTGTGGATGCCAATAATGAAATCCGGATGTTGCAGACCAAAGAAGAACGGGAAATCGAACGGATTCTTGCCGAACTTTCTTCCGAGGTGGCAGCCGTCGAAAATGCGATTCGACTGGATTATCTCAATATTACCGAGCTTGCTTTTGTGTTTGCTTGTGGGGAACTGTCACGTCGGATGAATGCGGTTGAGCCTCATATTACCGATGAACCCGTGATTCACCTTGTTCGTGCAAGACATCCCTTGATTGATAAAGACAAAGTGGTGCCGATCCATGTGTCCATCGGCGTGGATTATGATTCTCTTATTATTACGGGACCGAATACCGGAGGTAAGACGGTTACGCTGAAAACGCTTGGTTTGTTTGCTCTCATGAGCCGTGCGGGATTGCATATCCCGGCGGACGAAACCTCTTCGGTCGGTTTTTTTGAAAATGTGCTGGTTGATATCGGGGATGAACAAAGCATTGAGCAGTCTCTTTCCACTTTCAGTTCACACATGGTCAATATCGTTTCGATTTTGGGAAAGGTGGGAAAACATTCACTGGTTTTGTTTGATGAGCTTGGCGGCGGTACCGATCCTGTCGAAGGCGCGGCACTGGCAGTTTCGATCATTGATTATATTCGTTCCCGTGGTGCGCGGTGCGTTGCCACAACGCACTATTCCGAGTTGAAGGCGTATGCTTTGGATACACCGGGAGTGTGCAATGCTTCCTGTGAATTTGATGTGGAAACGCTGAGGCCGACCTATCGGTTGATTGTCGGTACTCCCGGAAAATCCAATGCGTTTGCCATCTCCGGCAAACTCGGTCTTCCCGCCGAAATTATTGAAGAGGCGAAAACTCGCGTCAGTGCCGAAAACAGACGTTTTGAAGATGTGATTGAAAAACTCGAGAACAGTCGCGTCGAAATGGAGAAGAAGCTGGAGGAAGCCGAGGCTTTGCGTGCGGAATATGAGAGGTACAAAGCAGAGTCCGAGGCACAGATTCAAAAACGATTGAAAGAGTCTGAAAAAATTCTGGAAAATGCCCGTGCCAAATCGGCGGCAATGGTTGAAAGTGCCAAGGCATCCAGCAACTTTATCTTTGCTCAGCTTGAGGATGTCCGCAAAAAACAGGAGGCGGCAAATTTCGGCGAGGAGTTGGAACGTACCCGTCGTGCTGTCCGCGATCATATTCGGGATAATGAGGATAAATATAACCCTGTCGACGAGCGAAAAAACGAAAATTACGTCCTGCCGCGCCCTTTGCGGAAAGGAGACAGAGTTCTTTTGGTCGACATCGGCAAGGAAGCTGTGGTTCTGGAGCCGCCGGATACGCACGGCAATGTGTCGGTTCAGGCGGGAATTATCCGCACACGCACACAACTTGCCAATCTGCGTCTTCTTGAGGAGATGCCATCTGTGATTGACAAAAACAATCGAAAAACTTCGGTCGGTGTCTACAAAAAACAGATTTCCGCCGACTGTACAGACGAAATTGATTTGCGCGGATGTACTGGCGACGAGGCATGGCTTGCTGTGGACAAGTATCTCGATGATGCCGTTCTCTCCGGTTTTCATACGGTTCATTTGATTCACGGGAAGGGGACCGGGGCTTTGCGCAACGCTCTTTGGCAATATCTGAAAGGTGACAGACGGATCCGTTCCTTCCGCATCGGACGATACGGAGAAGGAGACGGCGGTGTCACGGTTGTGGAGTTGAAATGATCCTGTTTTCTGTCAAAAATGGCAGGGTTTTTTCAAACCCGATTTGATTTTTTGTAAAGAGTAACAAAAACCGAAAAAACTGTCGAAAAAACCTTTTCAAATTTCCACCGTTGTGTTATAATGGTTCTGTATCCAATTGTCCGCCTTGATGAAATGACGGACTCCAATCAAATAAATAAAATGGTTTGCGGGAGGATTCTATGCAGGACAGCTTATTTGGCAATCTCAGTGTGATCAGTCTCCGTGGTGGCGAACAGTTTGCGTCGCAGGTCGATTATTATCTCAGAGAGTGGAGGGATCACGGAGAGGACAAGACCTATCTTGTTCCCACCGAGTGTCCTAGATTCGGAACGGGCGAGGCAAAAGGTATCATTCATCAGTCGCTCAGAGGACATGATGTCTATATTATTGCCGATGTGTTCAATTACGGGGTGAATTACAAGATGTACGGTCAGACGGTGCCGATGAGTCCGGACGATCACTATGCAGATCTGAAGCGTATCATCGCTGCGGTGGAAGGCAAGGCGAGACGGGTTTCGGTGATTATGCCGATGCTTTATGAGGGAAGACAGCATAAGCGTGCGGCAAGAGAATCTCTTGACTGTGCCATGATGCTTCAGGAACTTGTCGGAATGGGCGTGTCCAATATCATTACGTTTGATGCACACGACTCCAGAATTCAGAACGCCGTGCCGCTGAGCGGATTTGACGATGTGCGCCCCGCATATCAGATGATAAAGGCACTTGTTCGCAATGTTCCGGATATCTCCATCGATAAGGAAGACCTTATGTTCATTTCTCCCGATGAGGGGGCGATGGGACGTAGTATGTACTATGCGTCGGTACTTGGACTGGATGTCGGTATGTTCTATAAACGTCGGAATTACTCGGTGATTGTGAACGGCAAAAACCCCATCGAGGCACACGAATACCTCGGAAAGGATCTTACCGGAAAGGATGCTGTCATTGTTGACGATATGATCGCATCCGGCGAATCCTTGATTGATGTGGCGGCACAACTCAAAGACAAGGGCGTCAAACGGATTTTCAATTTCGCAACTTTCGGTCTTTTCACAGAAGGGTTTGAAAAGTTTGATAAAGCATATGAGGACGGACTTATCAATAAAATTTTTACTACCAATCTGATTTATCATCATCCCGACCTGCCGACCAAACCGTGGTATTGCGAGGTTAATATGTGCAAATATGTTGCATATATTATTGATACTTTGAATCATGACAATTCGATCAGTTCGCTTCTGAATCCTGTTCAGAGGATTCATAATATTGTGGAAAAGCATAAGGCGGCGCAGGGCGGACAGATAAAAATCAATTTTGAAAACTGAGTTGCCATTTTCCGAAATCCGCAATCGGACAAACGGAATTTTTCGATACAAAATCTTTTCCCGTGCTTTTGTGAATGTGTACAAATTTTATGAAGAATTTAAGATTTGTCTTGACAAACTGGAAAAGATGTGATAGAATAACGACGTATTAGAGAGAGTCGGATGATTTTGGTTGTTCGCTTATCTCGAGCGGATGTTCGTTGGGACATCAAAACATTTTATAAGGAGAAAAGGTATTATGAAGAAATTTTTGAGCTGCTTTCTTGCGGTGTTGCTCGTATCTGTCCTGTTTGTTGTATCTGCAGGTGCTACGGTCGGCGACGAATACAAGAACTTCGGCGAAGTTGCTATGACCATCGGTGAAAACATCAGATTGGATGCGGAAATGGATGCCGCATACAATAAGGCTACTCCTATTGAAATCAAATATGCTCACTACTCTTACAGTAACGGCGCACCCGGAGGTCCTGCAACAAGCGGTCGTTTTGAGGGAATTGCGGCAGGTCAGCCGGTTCCCGAGAATGTTGCACATGGTACTGCATATGTTGTATATGACGGTCGTTATCTTTGGGTGTATGTTAATGTTGTTGACAGCACATTGAATACCCATGCCGCAGATGCACTCAGCTCCAGCTATAAACAGGATTCGGTTGAATTCATGATGGACTGGACCAATGAGGCTGCTGACAGCGCAACCACAATTCTGCAGGCTCGTATGTCTCATGAAGGCTACATCAGTGCCCGTGCCGGCGGTCCGAGTGGTACTTCCTTGTTCGGCTCTGTTGACGATGGTGGTCCGAATCCCGTAACTTGGTTGAACGGTTATGCAAAGCATAATGATACCGGATACGCTTGCGAGTTCAGAATTGAAGTTCCTGCCGATTTCGACCAGGAATACTTCTCCATGAGCCTTTTGATTAACGATTATGACGAAACAGGTGATACCAGTAGCCGTGTTATGGTTACTGCCGATGATGTAAAGGCAAGTGGTCAGTGGCTTGGTAGTGTTTACGGTTACATGAAATTTGATTACAAGAACAATCAGCCTTCAACCGGCGATATGACTGTTGTTGCAATCGCAGTTGCTATGGTTCTTGCTCTCGGACTTGCCACTGTTACTGTGGTTTCCATGAAGAAGAAAGCAAGATAACGGCATTTCTAAGATTATTTCTACTGCAAAGTAATATTCATAGCGGGGACAGACTCAGAGATGAGGTTGTCCTCGCTCTTTTCTCTGAAAAGCACTTTTGACCAAAGGACGGAATGAATCTTTTAAATTTTCATAATTTTCGATTTGAACTTTTATTGACGTATATTCAAACGTATAAAGTAAATGAAACAGAGAAAACTATTTCCGATCGTATGAATTTGCGTGAAATAGTGAGGTGCTTTTCGTGCTTGAAAGACTTTCTGCCGACTACAGAACCAATGTAGCGGCAATGGATGAGATATTGAATGTCAGTGGCAACTTTGATATTATAAAAAAGCCGATTACTGTCGGAGAAGATGAACTGACGCTTTATTATATTGACGGCTTTGTAAAAGACGGCGTGATGGAAAAATTGATGTTGTATTTTGTTTCGCTGAAAGGTCTGGGGGAGAAAACTCCGGATGCGGCAAGAACTTTTTTAAATTCTCATGTTCCATATGTGGAGACCGATTTATGTGAATCGGTAAAGACTATGGTGAATATGACGCTTTCCGGTGCTACGCTGATGCTTGGCAGCAGTTTTGGCAGTACGGCTATTCTGATTGATGCCAGAACCTATCCTGCGAGAGAAACTGCCGAACCGGAAAATGATCGTGTCATGCTTGGTGCGCGTGACGGTTTTGTGGAAACGCTTATTTTCAATACGGCATTGATTCGTCGCCGTCTTCGGGACACTTCTCTTACGATGCAGTATATGTCGGTCGGAACAAGCTCTGTAACCGATGTGGTAGTGTGTTATATGAAGGGAAGGGCGGAAGAGAAAAACGTTGAAAAAATAACGCAGATGTTGAAAAATGTCCGAGCTGAAGCCTTGACTCTCGGTCACCAGTCTTTGTGTGAATGTCTGGTTCACAGCGGGTGGTATAATCCGTTTCCCAAAGTGAGGACGACGGAACGTCCCGACAACGCCGCTGTACATTTGCTGGAGGGAAACATTCTGATTCTTGTTGACAATTCTCCGGAAGTTATGATTCTGCCAACTTCGGTTTTTGATTTTATGCAGGAAACCAACGATTATTATTTCCCGCCGTTGACGGGCACATTTCTTCGTTTTCTCAGACAGATTACCATGTTTCTCACTTTGTTTATGACACCGATCTGGTACTTGCTTGTAAAGAATCCCTCCATTGTTCCTGCATGGTTGGCGTTTACCATACCGGGGGATTTCGGGAAAATTCCGATTATTGCACAGTTATTTTTGACCGAATTTGTGGTAGATGCTTTGCGAATGGCATCTATGAATACGCCGGATATGCTTTCCAATTCGCTTTCGGTGGTTGGCGGACTGATTTTGGGAGATTTTGCTATCGGTGTCGGTTGGTTGATTCCGGAGGTGATACTTTATATGGCATTCGTGACAATGGCGAATTTTTCCCAAAGAAATTATGAGCTTTCCTATGCCTTTAAGTTTTTACGATTGATGATTCTTGCCTTGACGGCAATTTTCAACATTTGGGGATTTGTGGCAGGAATTTTGCTTACTGTCTTTTTGGTTGCAATCAACAAAACCGTGCTGAATACCCGCAGTTATCTGTATCCTTTGATTCCGTTCAATGCCAAAGCCTTCGCGGCGTTGTTTTTCCGTCTCAAGAAAAAAGATGTGTAATGGGTTTTCCCGGGAAATTGCGAATTGTCGTTTTTTAATCTGCGATACGGCAAGATTCCGGTGTTGAAAAGAGGCTGTGTTAAAAAACTCTTTTTGAGTTTTTTAACACAGCCTCTTACATTGGTCTTGACGGCTTGACACAGCCATTCTGCTGCCAAAGAGATTCGAAAATAAAAAACAGTGGGCAAAACAACCATGATTGTGCTCCCAATGCCGGAATTCCGACCGATATTTTCGAGGGGAAATTTAACCTTTTTTGTGAATCGAAAGAGGAAAGGTCACAGAGAAATCGAGTCGTATCTTTCCTTGACGGCTTTCATATCAATCATCATTTCTTCTTTTTTTCCGGGAGAGCGCAACAGGAAAGACGGGTGGTATACGGCACACATTGAAAATGTACCGCGCTCAAACCATTTCCCGTGATCCCGTGTTATGCGGAAATCCGGCGTAATCAACCGCATGGCAGAAATCCTGCCAAGGCATACAATCAACTTCGGTTCGATAATCCGTACCTGTTCCCGCAGAAACCCGATACAGGCATCTTCTTCTTCGGGGAGCGGATCGCGATTTTTGGGAGGACGACATTTCAGAATGTTTGCAATATAGACGTCCTTGCGCTCGATGCCGACGGCGAAAAGAAATTTGTCGAAAAGTTGTCCCGCCCGCCCGACAAACGGCGTGCCGGACAAATCCTCCTGCTCACCCGGTGCCTCGCCGACAAACATGAGTTTTGCGTTTGGATTTCCTGTGCCGAATACGCAATTTGTTTTGGTTGCTCCGAGGGAACATTTGCGGCAATCGGCGCATTTTTGATATAATTCATCCAAATGTTCTTTTTGTTCCATACGTTCTCCGTTCCATCCATGATTGATACTCTATTGTACCATATCCTTTTTTTCTTTTCAAGAGGGGAAGGACGATTTCTTGTCGAATGACGTGGTTTTCTGTCGGATGAAAGCAGGGGAGAACGGGCGTCTTAAAGGACACCGAGCACTTGTACCGCATGATCATGGCAAATGCAGGAGGCATGTTCCCGTATGTAAAGCCTCAGGGTGTCCGGTTTCTCCGGCTTGCCGTATTCGGAGATAAAGGAAAATCTGTCAAGCGATGTGTTTGCGTTTGTTGTTTTCTCTCGGAGAATCAGATAATATTTTTCATTGTGTCCCCGGTATGCTTCGCTTTTGCCGCGCCATTTTCGGGAAAGCAACTGACGGCAGACCGACAGCATGGCGGAGAGATTATCAAATGTATACGCACCGACTCGTTCGCGGTCGCTGTCGTCGCATTTTTCTATGAGTGATTTCATGGTTTTGGGACCGGGAAATAAAGCCATTGTCTTTCCATCCTCACCGATTGCGGAGCAGAGAAGCCCCATTTTGGTAACGAACATTTCACATCCGCCGCCTTTGGACGGATAAAGTTGTATAAAGACACGGTCTCCGGCAGCGTTAAAGCCGGTTTGGTTTTTTGCATCATCCAGAATACTCCAAAAAGCACGTCGGGTCGCGGTGTTATCATAATCGGCTGTCTCGGCATCAAGATTATATTTTTCCATGTCTTCGCCGGAAAGCATGATTTTCAATTTGCTCGAACTGATCAAGATTAGTTCCATGAGGGTTCCTCCTTCGGGTTTATGACGATATCGGCGGAATAGATCGAGGTTTCTGTTATTATTATAATCACTTTCCTTCAAAAATGGTACCCCTTAAATACTGGAAAAAGAGCAAAAAAACAGTGGAGGAATTGACGAAAAGGGATTTTCGTGATATACTGGATAAAAACGGAGGAGGTGTGGCGGAATATGAAATATTCGGTTGAAAAAAACACGGTGACACTCTCCTTGCCGGAACTTTGTGAGGAAGCTCTCGGGATATCTCCTGTCGGCGAACGGCCGGAACCGTCTTTTTTTGAAAAGGAAAAACTGCTTTTCGGAGAGGGTTATGAGAAAAATATATCTTTGGAGGGTTCGTTGGAGGGGGCAGAGATTACATATACGCTTTGTGGGACGGCGGACGGACTTTGGATTTCGGGAAATTCCCGGACGGTTGATCTGATACGTGTTGTTACCCCTCGGGATTTTTCAAAGCCGTTGAAACGGGAGTGGACAGCTCTTTTGCGACTTTTGGCATACTTGCTTTGCCTTCGTGATGCTTGTGACGGTGTCGGCGTTCGTGCCGTTCTTGTCAACCGCGAAAACGGCAATGTGAGAACGGTACTCAAGAAGTATGGGCGTGCGGAGCTGGATGGCTTCGCGCGTTCTTTGCTGGCGTTGATTGCAGGCAAAGTGCGTTTGCTTGTAGAACGCGAGCGGGTCAGACGTCCGAGCGCCACCAATGTTCCGTTTCCGTATGTGGTGATCCGCGAAGGACAAGAAGAGATGATTCGACGCGGAATGGCAACGATACGCCATGGAAAGCGGCTTTTTGCTTGCGCTCCCACCGGAATCGGAAAAACGATTTCGGCACTTTATCCGGCTGTTCGTGCCTTTGGAAAAGGATACTGTGACAAGATATTTTATCTGACGGCAAAGTCCGTTGCCTCCCAAGAGGCATACCGCGCCGCTGCCAAACTGGTTGCGGCGGGGGCAAATTTGCGTGTCGTCGTTCTGACGGCGAAAGAACAGATTTGTCCCGTACGAAAGAGAGCGGGAATGCGTTGCGATGCCCGCGATTGCGAACGGATGCGCGGCTATTCCGAACGTTCTCGGGAGGCTCTCACCGAACTCTTGGCAAGACAAAACGGTTTTTATGCTTCCGTGATTTCGGAAGTTGCCGCGCGTTACACCGTTTGCCCGTATGAACTGTCACTGGATCTGTCGGAAGTCTGCGATCTCATTATTTGTGATTATAATTATTTATTTGATCCCTCCGTGCATATCCGGCGTTATTTTGACAACCCGGGGCGTTTCGGAGAGTATGTTTTTCTGATTGATGAGGCGCATAATCTTGTAAATCGTGCACGGGAGTTATATTCTGTGACACTTTCGAGAAAACACTCCGAAGAAGTATATGCTTTGATTCCGCAGGAAAACCATGAATTACACGAGATTTTTAAGCCGTTTATCCAAGCGTTGCGTGATGTGGAATTCCTGTGTCACGACAATCGGGAAACGCAACCCGACGGTGTGCAAACGGGATATTACATTGGTCAGAATCGGGTTCTTGCTTTGGATCGGGCGGTATTGACTTTTTCGGAAAAACTGGGAGAGTGGCTTCGTGTAAATCGGGACGGAGATCTTTTTGAATGTCTGGATTCTATATGGCGAGATGTATCAAAGTACGTTTCGGTTTTGAATCGTTACGACGAGAAGTTTATTACTTATGTGGAAATGACGGGAGAGGATATCACGGCTTCGTTGACCTGCATAGATCCTTCTGATGTGGTGGATGAGTGTCTCGACAAGGGGCGCGCGGCAATTTTATTCTCGGCAACTCTGACACCGTTGTCCTACTTTTGCGATTTGCTTGGCGGCATAAAAAAGGCGGTAATGCTGGAGCTTCCCTCGCCTTACGACCCGGAAAATCTTTGTGTGGTGGCAGTGGACGGTATCAGCACCCGTTTTGAAGACCGTGATAAAACAAGCCGCAAGATAGCATCGTGTATTGCGGCAACGGTTTCGGCAAAGGCGGGAAATTATATTGCCTATTTCCCGTCATACGGATATATGGAAAAGGTACACGCTCTGTTTTGCAAAAAATATCCCGGAGTTTGTACGGTTTTGCAGAAAAAGGGGATGAGGGCAAGCGAAAAGGAAGAGTTTCTCTCTTCTTTCAAAAAGGATACAGGAAAGTTGCGGATTGGTTTCTGCGTGCTTGGCGGTGTGTTTTCTGAGGGGGTTGATCTGCCGGGAAGTCGTTTGATTGGCAGTATTATTGTCGGAGTCGGGTTGCCGGGGTTGTCCAGTGAACGCAATATTATGCGTGATTATTTTCAGAACCGTTACGAAAATGGATTTGAGTATGCCTATACGTATCCCGGCATGAATCATGTCCTTCAGGCGGCCGGCAGGGTAATCCGCTGCGAGGAGGATAGGGGAATTGTGGTTCTGATTGACGATCGTTATGCAACACCGGCGTATCAAAAATTGTTCCCACCCTATTGGAATCATCTTCAATATGCAGGAAATCCGTCGTCACTTGCAGAAATTGCCCGAAATTTCTGGAAAAGGTGAGATAATCTGTACAACAATTGCAAAAAAACAAAATGTCTCTTGCTTTTTTTGATGGTTTGTGGTATAATAGCCACAGAGAAGAATTGCAGGCAATTCTTCACGGGCTTGCGCCCTCTCCGTGTCAGGGGACACGGCTGTGGTATTGACGGCTTCGCAAAAATGCCATTGCAAGCAAGCATTTTTGCTTCATGGTATAATAAGCCACAGAGAAGAATTGCAGGCAATTCTTCACGGGCTTGCGCCCTCCCCGTGTCAGGGGACACGGCTGTGGTATTGACGGCTTCGCAAAAATGCCATTGCAAGCAAGCATTTTTGCTTCATGGT